>JAGFJJ010000031.1 GCA_024102815.1 Phycisphaerae bacterium | reverse complement strand
CGTCGCAGAGCTCCTCGATGTCGCAGGGACCGGCCACCACGCGGCAGACCGTTCCGAAGGGAGCGATCTCGTCCGCCGGACAATCGGCCGACGATCCCGTGCAATACTCCGCCGGATCGCAGTCGCCCGTGGAAGCATTGCACTCCGTGGTGTCAGGTAAGAACGCGTCAGCCGGGCAGTCGGCGTCAGACCCCGTGCAGAATTCCGCTACGTCGCAAACCCCCGCAGCAGGCCGACACTCCGTTGAACCGGGTTCGAAGACATCTGCAGGACAATCGGCACTGCTTCCCGTGCAGAACTCCGGCGGGTCACAGGCGCCGGCAGAAGCTCGGCACTCGGTTGTGCCAGGTTCGAGCACGTCGGCTGGGCAGTCAGCACTGCTTCCCGTACAGAACTCCGCCGGATCGCAATCACCGGCCGAAGCTCGACATTCAGTTGTTCCGGGCTCAAGCACATCCGCCGGGCAATCGGCGCTGCTCCCCGTACAAAACTCGGCCGGATCGCAAACGCCCGTCGATGAACGGCACTCGATCGTGTCCGGCTCGAACACGTCGGAGGGGCAGCTTGCACTGGTGCCGGTGCAGAACTCAGCCGAATCGCAAACACCCGCGGAAGCCCGGCACTCGGTCGTATTGGGCTCAAAACCGTCTGCCGGACAATCGGCACTGCTTCCTGTGCAGAATTCGGCCTGATCGCATTCGCCGGCAGACGCGCGGCATTCCGTGGATCCCGGCTCGAGGACGTCCGCCGGGCAATCGGCGCTGCTCCCCGTGCAGAACTCCGCCGGGTCACAAACGCCCGCCGAGGCGCGGCACTCCGTTGTGTTGGGCTCCAGGGCATCCGATGGACAATCGGCCGCTACGCCGTCACAGAACTCAGGCACGTCGCAGTCACCGGCGGCCGCCCGGCACTCGGTGCCCGACGGAACGCGGTTGGATACGCACATGCCGGCGCCATCGCAGACATCAGCAAGATCGCAGGCACCTTCCGGCGTCTGGTTGCCACATGCCGTCCCGGCGATTTCGAAGGTGCACGTAGATGAGCAGCAATCGCCGTCCACGGTATTGCCGTCATCGCAATCCTCACCGACGTCCACCGTGCCGTTTCCGCACAAAGCCGCATTGATGAAGGTGCACGTGATGACGTCGAGAGGGCTCACCGTGATGTCGTTCACCGCCAGCCCGGAAGGCGTACCGCTTACCGTACAGCTTGCGGAGAGCAAGGCATAACCCGCCTGCGGTGTCTCGATCACATCGACAACTGCCGAGAGATCGTCGCCCAGATCAATATCGAAGTTGATCTGGCCGCTGCCATCGGTCATGCCCGAGGCAGGCGTCGAGAAGTCCGGCGCGTCCACATTGGTCGAGAAGGTCCACCCCATGGCGGGGGTCTGGTCGCCGGTCGTGGCGAGATTGCCGTCGGCGTCGATGAGCTTGTTTACCGTGATCGTGCCGCCGCATATTTGGATGGCAAGATCCGCCAGATCGTCAGCAAGCGTGTCGAAGCCGGAGGTGATTACCGCGTCGGGACTTGAAATGGCCTGGAGATTAGCGATGTTCACGCCGGAACCAATGCCGAGGGCGATAATCCGAATGCCGGCTGTCTTCGCTGCGTCCGCTTCGGTGACCGCAAAGGACAGCGCCGTGGCCGGGGACACGCTCGTTGGACTACCGTGACTGGCGTGGCCCCCGCGGTAATTGGGATTGCCATCGGAAGAGAAGATGATGAGGTCCGGCTTATCCAGGCGGTTCGGAAACAGAAGGCGCGCGTCATACAGGGCATCATCCCAGTTGGTGGAGCCACCTCCACCGGCGGAATTGATCGCGGCGATGACGGTGGCAGGCGATGAGGAGAATCCCAGAAGCACGTTCGCTGTTGTGGAGAACTCGACCACGGCAAATTGCGTTGGCGTGCTGGGGAGCAGCGCGTTGACGAATCCAACGAATGCCGCTTTCGACTGAGCGAGCTGCGTAGAGTTGACGCTGCCAGAAACGTCGATGACAAGCACGACGTCCAGACCGCACGCATCGCCCAACGGCGGATTCTCGACCGCCAGGAGGATTTGATCCTCGTCCACGGCCGAGTCAATCGGAACATCCAGCGCGCCTTTCGCGGCTTCAACACAAACCGAGCGCTGGCCTTCCGGTCCCGCGTCGAGTGTCCACGCGAAGTCCATGCTGTTGGTGCCGTTGGAATCGGTTACCGGCTGCCAGGCCGTGTAGCTTCCACCGCCGAGATCGGAACATCCGTCCTCGGGCGTCGCGTCGTTGGCCACACGCATCTGCGTCGGCGCCGAGGCGGGATCGTTCCATTCGAGCGTCACCATGGAAAGAACCGTCGTCGTGGTTGAAGCGCCGTCGTCGACCTTGGGCTTGCTCCCGGCAAAGCAGGCGAACGAGCAAGCCGAAACGACGGAGCCGCCATCCATGACGTCCGCCACGTACGTCCCGGCGGTACCATTGACGAAATAGAAGTAGTCGAAGTGCCCTTCCGCGTCGGTTACAACCGTGTCATACGCGGTCGGCCAGGCGGCTCCGGTACCGTCTCCGGATACCATGGAACCATCCGGCCGCGTGACTCGAATGGTCAAGGCGGAGTCCGGTGCGTATCCGTTGCCGGAAACATAGGCCCAGGAATCCGGCAGATACTTGGCCATGTCGGCGCAGACCGACAGAGTTCCGGCCGTGGAACACTTGTATTCAAGGGCGCTTCCTCCCAGCGCTCTGTGGATCGGCAACAACGTCAACACAAAGACGACTGCGACGGCAAATCCGACACCCCTTGCGCGCATAGAAAGCACCCTCCTCCGCTTGGTACGTCCGATATCGATTCGCGACATTGACGAGAGTGACCAGCGCTCCACCGCCGGCCACCGTGGCCCGAAATTGAGACAGGCTGCAATCTAGTGATGTGAACCTAGGCAGTCAACCAAAAAGTGGAACTTTGGGGGCCGCCCTTTTGTCCAATCGAGGCTGGAAGATTGGCAACCCCATTGGGCGCAGGGAGATACGCTGAACCGGCCAAAACCGAAATGCACCCGCCCTTCTTGAACAGCCTGCCTTCAGCAGCAATGTAATCGAAAGTCCGCCGCTGCTCCTTCCCGAAATGTTGCAGGCGGCTCCGATCGCTCGAAACCGCCTGCCGCTCAGTTGACCAGTGAAATGACAGAATCTCCAGGTCCACAGACCGCCCCGTGTCCTCGGGAGGGGAACGGAGTCTTCGCAACGCCCTTCAATACGGTGGATTGATGCCGGTCATCTGTCGCACGGTTTCATAGACCGGCTGTCCGTCCGCACCGTACGGATCGACCAGAATCTTCCGGTCGAAGACCGGTGACTGCCCCGGTGCGATATGGCACTGGGCGCATCCCGGCTGGCCGCCTGCTCCCCAGGCCTGCGACGGGTCAACGACGTTGTGGTCCAGCTCCCAGACGTAGGCATACCAGTCCAAAGCGATCGGGAGCAGACGCAGGTCGATCGAGGAGACTCCGTCGGGAGCCATGGCATCCTCGAACCACATCCGCGTTCCTTTGATGAGGACCGGATTGGCTGCGACCTGCCGCCCGTAGCTGTCGTTGCCCTTGAGCACTTGCATGTACGCGAAAATCTCCGCCGGGCGGTTCAATTCCGGAACGCCGTCGCCATTGTCGTCCGTCAACGCCGGGGTCTGGCCGGCAAGCACCTGTTTCAGGCGCCAGGCAATGACCGGGGCAACCACGTCATCTTCAAGCTCCGGCGTGCCGTTTCGATTCCAATCCGCCCAATAGATATTGGGCCAGTAGTTCACGGGGAACCAGCGCATGACCCCGTCAGAGTCCATCTTCTGAATCAACCCGGGATACCACGTGCTCTTATCCGGATCGGCCGGGTTGAGCGGATCGGCCGATAGGTATTGTGCACTGGAGCCCAGGCCGCCACCCGCCGGATCAATGAACATGAGCGTGTAACTCAGGGCGCTGGGGATGTGGCACAACTGGCAGGACAGTGTTTCGAACATCTCGAATTTGTGAATATCGTCGAATGCCTCGGTGGGAACGTGCGGGGCGTCGGGATGGGCGAGCGGATTGGGCGCTCCACCCGGAAGCGTCGCCAGGTGACAATCGCGACAGGTTCGGAAGTCCACAAAATCCAGCTCGTTCTGCGCTTGAATCTGCGGGCTGTTCCCCTTGGCAAACCCCGGATGACACTCGAGGCACGCCCGGCTGTGCGAATCCGGGATGTCGTTGGTCGGATCCTCGTCGTTGAGTCCGTTGAATCCCCGGAAGTGTACGTCGCGTTCGTCGAACCAGATCGTTCCCGCAATGATGGCGAAATCCTTGTGGCATGACCAGCAGACCTCATCCGTCGGGTGATAGTTCACCGTCGTGGGCGGGAGCGCCAATCCTCCTGAGCCGTCATCGATGAGGCTTCCCTCGGTCAAACCGACGGTATAGTCAATCTGGAGCCTCGGTGGGTTCGCCGCGGGCTCAAACGTGCTGAACCAGCCCTGACCGGCCGGACCCGCCGCCTGAAAAGCCGGAACAGGATTGCCCACGTTGTCCACGAGTGCTGCACCCGTTCCCAGGGCCAGTTGCCGCCATTCACGGTTCTTGGCCACGCCGTTGACGATCGTCAGGCCCGACCGGTGGCACATCAGGCAGTCCGGCTCGGACAGTCCGGTGATATCCCAGGGCGCGGGCGTAACCTGTCCGGTAGCCACGTTGACTTCCGCGTAATCCCCGTCCAGGCGCACGTCATCTGCGGTCATGCCGAGCTTCTCGTAACCGAACTCGCCTGTTGCGGAGTCATAGTACAGTTCGCCGTCACGATCGTACTGTCCCGGCCCACTCCCCGGATGGCATCCACCGCAATCGCGGATCCACGTGAAAGCCGTCAAGTCCATCGAAGATTCGTCCGGATTCGTTTTCCCGGAATGCTGGCGCAACGCCGCCTGAGAAAACTGGCCGTATCGTCCTCCACTTCGAACCCAGTACCTGCCGTCGTTGAAGTAGTCGTCCTTCATGACGACATTTCCGTCGGCGTCGGTCCGGCCCTGCTGATAGTGATTGCCTTTGACGAAATCGATGTCGTGGCACTCACCACAAGTCTTGATGCCGCTGTAGGGCTCGGTCGATCCGGGCGTGAGAATGTTCCCGTCGAATCCGCGCAGCGGCATCGCCAGGTGCCCCCACGCATTGCTGAGCCCGGCGAAATCCGCCAGGTCGGCATCGCCGTCTAAGTCTCGGTCGGTGAGCGTCGCACATCCGGATGCCAGGCCCTCCCCCGGACCCTGGTAGCACGATTCCAGCATGACGTAGTCACGCAGATCGATATATCCGTTGTCGTCGGTGTCTGCCGGATCAGCGGCCAACACGGCGACTCCACATGACATGGTTAGCACAAGTGCACTGACGGTGAGGAATCGCTTACGATTCATTTCCCGCTCCTCTCTCGTTGGCAACCCGGACCTGCGCCCGAGCCGCCGGCCCTTCCTGAAGATTTGAGTACGCCTTCCCCTGTTTCCCCTGTTTTGGAGGTTTCTTCCCCCCCAAGATGCAGAAAACACCTTTGCCGCCGGGTGATGTCCGTCACGGCGGGTTCAAACCGGTCATCTGCCGAACGGTCTGGTACACCGGCTGACCGTCAACGCCGAACGGATCGACAAGAATCTCACGATCAAATACCCCGGATGGCGCCTGGTGGCACTGAACGCAGCCAAATGGCTCGAACTCGTTGTAGCCCAGCGATTCCTCGACGGCCAGAACGTTGTGATCCAGGCTCCACAGATACGGATACCACGTCACGGTATCCCCCGCGTCCTCCGTATAGATGGCATTCACGCCATCGGGCGAACCGGGATCCTCGTACCAGATCCACTTGCCCTTCACCAACACGGGACGCAGCGCTACGGGCTCGCCGTTGCTGTCGTTGCCCTTCAGCGCCGCCATGTAGATGAGCATTTCCTCCGGACGGTTGATCTCGGGTCCGCCGATTCCATCGTCGTTCGTTACACCGGCCAGCGGACCCCAATTGGTGATCTGTCCGAGCTTCCACGTCGGGATGGGTGCAAAGACATCATCCGAGTAATCGCCCGGCGTTCCTCCGTCATCCCAATCGGCCCAGTAGATATTGATCCAGACACTCGTGGGGAACCAGCGCGGCTGGCCGTCGACGTCCGTCTTGTACAGGAATGACGGGTACCACGTGCTCTTGTCCGGATTCGTCGGATCCATCGGATCGGCCGAGTAGTACTGGCTGGTCAGCCCTGTGTTTCCGGGCGCATAGGCACCGGGCGCGCTGGCGCTCGACGCGATCGAGATATCGCGAAACACGACCGATCCCAGCAGCGTGTAGGGAATATGGCAGAACTGACACGAAAGAATGTTGAACATGTCGGCGTTATGCACGAAGGCCTCACCCGGAACGTCCGGCGCGTCGGGATGCTTCAGCGGGTTGGGCATGCCGTCCGGTAGCGTCGTCAGGTGGCAGTTGCGACACGTCAGCATGTTCTGGTAGTCGAGGTCGTTGCGGAAATGAATCTGGAAGCTGTTGCCCTTCCCGATGTTGTGATCGAGATTCCCCTGGTGGCAGACCGTGCAGACCCGGCTTTCCGTCGGCGGAATGTCGTTCGAAGGATCGGCGTCATTCAGTCGATTGAACTTCCGGTAGTGAATGTCGCGGTCGTCAAACCAGGTCGTGCCGGAAATCGTCCCATAGGGATGGCAGCCCCAGCAGGCCTGATCCTTGGGTGGAAAGGTCACTGACGTTGGGGCGATCGCCAGGTATCCGTCGCCGTCCTCCAGCAGGCTGCCGTTGGCGACTCCTTGCCCGTAGTCAATATCCAGCACGGGCGGCGTCGCTCCCAGATCGAGAGTGGAGAACCATCCCTGCCCGGCCGTACCCGCTGCAGCAAACGCGGGAACCGGCGCCCCGCCGCTGTCCTCGAGCTTCTCCGCCTTGCTCAATACGCCCTTCCGCCACCCGTGCGACTGATCCGCCCCGTTGACCAGCGGGCGGTCATTACGGTGGCACAGCAGACAATCGGGCGCCGAGAGCCCCGTGACATCCCACGGCGCCGGGCGAACCGTACCCGTCGCGTAATCGAGAATCGAATAATCGCCATCGAGCTCGACGTCCTGGCTCGTCAGCCCCAGTTTTTCATAACCGAATTGACCGGTGGAGGCGTCGTAAAGCAGTTCATCGTCGCGATCGAACATGCCGGGCCCGCCGCCCGGGTGACATCCGCTGCAATCCCGGACCCACACAAACGTCGTCTGGTCCATGTCCGACGGATGGCCGTTGGCCTTCGAAGCGAGCATGTACTGAAACGACTGTCCCCATTTGCCGTATCGACCGGCGCTCTTGATCCAGAACTTCCCGTCACCGTCGTAGTCATCCCCCATGTCCACCTGGCCGGCGGTATTCGTCCGACCGTCCTGGAACCATGCTCCGTTGCTGATGCGGTCTGCCACGGGATGGCACACGCCGCAGGTCTGCGGACCGTTGTACGGCGTGGTCGAGCCGGCGGTCAGGATGTTCCCGGCCGCGTCCCGCAGGGGCATGGGCAGGTGTCCAAACCGCTGCTCGATCGCGGAATAATCGCGCAGGTCCAGATCGCCGTCGTCATCGGCGTCGAACGCGTCGCGACAGTCAGAATAGACCGTTGGATTCTGCGGTCCGGAATCGAAGAAGCAGAATTCGAAGAAATGGTAATCCCATTGGCCGATGTAGCCGTCGAAGTCCACATCCGCCGGATCGGACCAGGATGTCTGTGCGAAGGCCGGAACGGCAAGAGCAGCCAGCGCAAGTACAATCGCCACGGCCGATACGGGACCGATCTTTGGTCCATTGGATCGCATCGCTCTCTCCCCTGTATGTCGACTCGCCAGCGACCCGATCCCGGCAAGTCCGTTCGGCAACGGAATTGCGCCTCCCGTTTATGGACACAAGGACGGCACCGGCCCGCTCTCCCACGGCCCGGTGATCCAGCTCACGTCACAACCCGGAATAGGCGGGGTTGGACACGTGATCTGTACACTCTTGAAAAACACCGTTTCAAAATCTTCCAGATCGATATCGTCGTCCTCGTTTGCATCGAAGACGATGGTGAAATCCTGAACATTGAAACCGCCCGGCCCCGTGAACGCCCGCTGGAAAACAGCGATGTCCGCAAGATCCACGTCCCCGTCGACCTCAAAATCGCCCAGAAGACAACCCTGCCGACAGGGCCGCTGGATGCACGGGGGTATGCCCTGCGCGGCCAGACAAGCTTCGACAGAGAACTCCTGCGTAAGGCACGCACCCAGGCTCGGGAAGTAGCAGCGCTGAACCAGCGGACAGGAACACGTCCGGGCCGGTGTGTTCAGCGGACACAAGTCGAAGCAGTCCGGAACGCCGTCCTCGTCCGTATCATCGAAGGTGTCGCAAGCGTCCGGAATGCCGTCCTCATCGCAGTCCGGCTCGCATTCGTCGGGCACGACGTTGTTGTTGCAGTCGGCGCAACTCAGATCGCCCATCGGACAGTTGAGAATGTCGCACTGGTCGGCGATCCCGTTTTCGTTGCAGTCCGGCTCGCACTCGTCGGGAACACCGTTTGCGTTGCAGTCCGTGCTTCCTCCGCAGGGCTCCGTGCAGTCCGGGGCGCCGCAATCCACGTCGCATTCATCGGCAACGCCGTTCTGGTTGCAGTCGATGAATGCGAGCTTCGGCCCGATGGTCACGTCGGACACATTGGCCGGCAGCCCGGGTTTGAACAGGTCGATCACGGCGTTTGTCGTCGCCGGCTCCACGTTGGCATCAAACGAGAAACTGTACGACGTGGAGAAGCGCAGAGCATTCGCGTTCTGGTTGACGGAGTAATCTTCCGTCGTCCAGGTGACGTAGCCCCCGGCAACGGAATGAGTCCAGTCTGCGTTGGATTGCGGCTCGCCACTGTGGTACTCGACGTCCCGAAACCCGATGTTCGAAACCACGGCGCCGTCAGGAATGGGAATCGAGAACGCCTTTGCGGCACGGTCGGAGTTCAGGTTCTGGAGAGTGTAGCGATAGCGCCATACGCCGGTCCCCAGATCAATCGCCTTACCCGCGAGGATGAACAGCCCCTCGCCCGGCACGTGGAAATCCGTTTCCACGACGCTCGGATCGACATCCTTCCAGGCTCGCACGGCGGGCTGCTCGCGCATGGTTTGCAGACCCGCGTCAAGAACCATGAGGAATCGGTCCGGCACACGCGGATCCTCGGCGATGTGAATCTCGCGATAGGAGGCGTTGTTCTCGCTGTTTCCCGCCGCGGCGTCATCGGCCATCACGTAATGACCCTCAATGAAGTACCGCGCCCCGGCGTTCAGCACCGGATCGACATCGGCATCATGTACCTGAAGCCGGCGATCCACGTCATCGTCAAAGGGCGGCGCCGTGGGCGGGAACGGAAAAACGCCCGTGTATCCGTTGACCTGCGCTCGCGGGCTCATGTTGGACTGAATCGAGTTGAGGTTGGCACTGTAGGGATCGGCACACCCTACGCCCAGTTGCTGCCCGTCCGGCACCTCGTCCATGCACGGACCACACAGGCTGTACGACACCGCGTAAAATCCGTGTTTGATCCAGGCCATGCCGATCTGAGAGAACTCGTTGTCCTTCAGACGGTACATGTTCTGAATAATCGCGGGATGCTCGGAAGTGATCGCGTTCCAGCTTGCCCGCTCGTCTCCGAGATTGCAGGCATAGGTTCCGATCGCATACGCCGTGATGCCACCCACATGTCCGTAATAGCCGACGGCGTGCAGATCGGCGACGATCACGTCCGGACCGATGTCGCCCGCCAGCGGGGAACGCGACGACGCCGTTTCTTCGTCGCAGGCATTGGCCGAGGGGACCTCGGAATATCCCACCACCCAGTCCGGAGCATCCGCCTTGGGATTCGAATCCGGCAAACCGGCAGCGCCCTCGCGATGCACTTGGTCACCCCTCGTGCCCTTCGGAGCGCGCGTTTCACGTCGGACGTTCGGCGCCGATTCGTCGTTCGCAAGTCCTTCAACGGCGACCTCGAACGAAACCGCACCGATCGTGCGCCCGACTGGATACCGGACCCCCTGTGCTGCGGCCCAATCCGGGGACAGCGCGATTTTCCCTTCACCGCGCAACAGGCCCTCTCGATCATTCAATTCCAACCGGGCGTCCTTGACGGTGAACAACGCGGTGGTCTCTGCTGCGTCGTCCAGCCCGTTGCGGATGATGAGGTGACCGGAAGCATCCGGTTCCAGCGACAGATTGCCGAAGACGGTACGCGGCTCCCCCTGGCTGAGGATGATCGCGCCCCCGGTATTCAGCCGCCCGCCCAGAATTCGATCGAAACCCGGACCTTCGGACAGCGTCAATGTCGAAACGTGGACATCAAAGCCCATTTCCCGCTCGACCCAGCGGGTATCTTCATCCGATCGGTGGCCTTGCGCCAGGAGCGGTCCCCCGAAAAGGTCGGAGGCGGGAAGGTCGAGCTTCAAGGAAAGCGTGCCGCCCAGTACAGTCAGGCAGACCTCGCGGTCCGGGGCGTCGGCGCGAACGGGAGCGGGCGCCCGTTGGGCGAGCAAGACGAGGTAAGCCGCGACAACGACGAACGCGCTGCACGCGGCCGCCCAGCGCCAGTCGCCCCTCTTCCAGTCCCTGCTCATCATGTTCCCCCAGACCCCGATTCCGACCGGCGGAGGCTGCCTCAAAGAAAGGCTCGAGAACCGGGCGACGGCCGATAATACTGCGAGGTCGTCCGCCCGATTTCATCGGTCGCGAAGGCTCAGATTGCGAGGTCCCGATCTACCCCCGTGCCAAGCTCGCCGGTTTACATCAGCCCGATGACACCGCTCTCCGCCCGGACAACGTGCTTCGCCCGGAAGTTCAGCAATCGCGGTGCCAGGGATTCCCCCCAAGTCACTTGACAACGCGGTATTATAGCGGCGGATCGCCCCGCATTGAATCAGCTAAATCCCCCCTTCTGGTCGTATCCACAATCTAGTGAGCTTAGGCCCGCCCGAGTAAAGCCGTCAAATAAGTTAACTGCTGGTTTAATTGGTCCGGAGTCATCACGCCGAGGTGCACGCGGTCATTGAGCAGACTATGTGCGATTATGAGTCATTCGACCTGTCGGTCCGAGACGGATGCGTCAATTGGCCCACGAAAAGTGCTATTTGCCTCACGTGAAATGGCCGACTGCTTCCGCGATTCGGTCAGGACTTGCTGATCCGCGTGCCGGACACGCCACGGATGACATTCGAAGCTTTCTCCAGAGAACCGATGAAGACGTGAGCGTCCCTCTTCCTGGAATGCTCCAGGAACACAACCGACGCCTGAACCTTCGGCCCCATGGAGCCGGCCGGGAACTGACCCTCCGCGAGCCAGCGACGAGCCTGATCCAGCGTCATTTCGGAAATATCGCGCTGGGTCGGCTTCCCAAAATCGAGACAGACCCTCTCGACATTGGTCAGAATCATCATGGCGTCGGCATCGACTTCGTTGGCCAGGAGTGCACTCGCCAGATCCTTGTCGATAATCGCTCGGACCCCGCGCAGATCTCCATGGCCGTCGCGCACCACGGGAATCCCTCCGCCCCCGCAGGCAATGAGAATCTGGCCGGAAGCAACGGCCTCGCGGATCAGTTCGATCTCCATGATGTGCTGCGGCCGCGGCGACGGCACGACGCGTCGGAACTTACCCGGCGAGACCTCCTTCATCGTCCACCCGTCATTCTGTGCGAAGTGGCCAGCCTCTTCGCGGCTGAGGATCCGGCCGATGGGTTTGGTCGGATTCTGGAAGGAAGAATCATCCTCATGTACGAGTACCGTCGTCACGACGGCATTCACTACGCGATCGATCTTACGCTTCGCCAGCTCATTGGTGAGCACCTGGGCGATCATGAATCCCATGCCGCCCTGGACATGGGCCACGGCCACTTCCATGGGCAGGGCGTAGATCTTGCCCGCCGCCGCCTCGTTGCGCAAAAGAAAATTGCCGATCTGCGGACCATTGCCGTGGGTGATGACCAGTTGGTGGCCCTGTTCCGCAAGCGAGACGAGATGCGCGGCAGCCTCTCGGGAGTGGAAGAACTGCTGATCGACGCGGCCTTCCTCATCCGGCAAGCTGATGGCGTTGCCGCCCAGCGCTACGACGATTCGTTGACCTTTGGTTGCTCCCGTCATCTTCCATCATCCCGTCAACAAGTCGACCGTTCGGGCAAACATCCCCGCAACAACACATCGGAGTTCATCGCAGGAAATCATTGGCGACGAGCGCCAGATCACGCGCACGCCAGCAGATGCAGCACGAGGGCCTTTTGTGCATGCATCCGATTCTCGGCCTGGTCGAATATCGCAGAATTCGGAAGCCGGGCCGTTTCGTAGTCAATTTCGTCACCATAATGCGCCGGCAGGCAATGCAGGATGACGGCATTGCGGTCGGCGCGTTTCATCGTATCGGCGTCGATGCGGTACTTTTCGAAGATGCGCTTCCGCTCGGCCGCCTCGGCTTCCTGACCCATCGAAGCCCAGACATCGGTGTAAAGGACGTCAGCCCCTTCCGTCGCGCCGAGATCGTTGGTCACCGCGACCTTCGCCCCCGTCTCTTTGCCGATTGCCTCAGCCTGGCGGCGCACGTCCTCTTTCGGCTCGTACCCCTTCGGCGTGATCACCGTCACGTGCATACCCACCATCGCCGAGCCGAGCATGAGCGAGTGAGCCACATTGTTCCCGTCGCCGATAAAGCAGAACTTGAGCCCCTCGAATCGGTCCTTGCGCTCCTGGATGGTCTGCAAATCCGCCAGAATCTGGCAGGGATGCTCGTGATCGCTGAGGCCGTTGATGACCGGAACGGTGGAGTACTTCGCCAGGTCCTCGACGATGTCATGCCCGAAAACGCGGGCCATGATGACATCGACGTAGCGCGACAGCACGCGGGCGATGTCCTCGGTGATCTCTCGTTTGCCGAGGCTGATATCCGTCGGCGCAAGGTAGATCGCGTGCCCTCCGAGTTGCGTCATGCCGGTTTCAAACGAGACACGGGTCCGCAGTGACGGCTTTTGGAAAATCATCGCCATCGTTTTGTTGGCCAGCGGCGGCGGCGAGGGATTGGTTCGTTTGATCCGCCGCGCCGTACTCAGCACGGCCATCAATTCGATACGCGAAAGATCGGTCATGGAAAGGAAATGACGACCTGCCAGGCTCACGATTGAACTCCTGTCGTTGAATCAAAGCTACTCTTGAACGCTGCGCACCTCTCGGCTTAACTTCAACTCATTCCGGTTCCGACGGGATGAAGGGGGCGATCGCTGTTGCCAACATGGGCAAATCACTTTCCAGCGTCGCCCAAACTCGATCCCAATTGACTTCGTCGTAGCCATGTACAAGCCGATGACGCATGGAGATCATCTCTCGCCACGGCAACTCAGGCGTTCGCTCCTGGAACGAACGGGAGACCCGATTCGCAGCTTCCCCAATGATCACGATCTGACTGAACACGGCCCACCTGGTGCGCTCGTCCTCCAGAAATCGAGCGTGGTCCAGCCCCTCGACGAAACCGGTGGCCCGGCGGATCGCCTCGCGAATATCTACCAAGGATGCCAGATCAACGGACATAAACCGGAAGCGTATTCCCTAGTATCAACCCTCGCCGGATCCAGTTCGCACTTTGTTCAATCGGGCGCCGTTCCACAAGATCCACGGATCGGCCTACAATTCCCTCCAATTCCTGCTGGGCGTCGGCCAGATCGAACAGACTGAATCTGGCCGAGTCTTCGAATGTCACGAGAAAATCGACGTCGCTTTCGGGGCCGAAATCGTCACGAAGAGCGGAACCGAATACTTCGAGGCGGACGATTCCCCAACGCCGACAGAATGAGGCAATCTCCGCCCCCGGCAATTCAATGTGCAAGGATGCGCCTTTTCTCACCATCGCAGACGTCCCGCAACCGGCAAGCGGAATCTCCGGCGTCTTCGCCGCCTACGCCAGCACTTTGGCCAGCCGATCGCACGCCCAGTCCACTTCTTCCTTGGTAATGCACAGCGGCGGGGCCAGACGCATGGTCTGCTCGTGCGTGTCCTTGCAGAGCATTCCCTCGCGCATCAGCGCCTCGCAGTACGGCCGAGCCTTGCCCGCCGACGGATGGAACTCGATGCCGACCCACAGACCCCGGCCGCGAATGTCCTTCACCTTGTCCGTCTTGATGGCCCGCAGCCGACTGAACAGGTGCTCGCCGACGACACGGGCGTTCTCCTGGTATTTGCCGCCCTTGAGAATCTCGACGACCTTTCGCCCTATGGCACAGGCCAGCGGGTTGCCGCCGAACGTGCTCCCGTGAATGCCCGGGCTGAAGACGCTCATGATCTCCTTCGTGGACACCACGGCCGAGACGGGCATGACCCCGCCGCCGAGCGCCTTGCCGAGGATGAAAATATCCGGCCGGACGCCCTCCGTCTCCACGCAGAATGTCGCTCCGCAACGACCGAGGCCCGATTGAATCTCATCCGCAATGAACAGGACGTTATTTTCCTTGCACAGGTCGCGGGCTTTCTGAAGGTAGCCTTTGGGCGGGACAATAATGCCAGCCTCGCCCTGGATGGGCTCAACGAGAAACGCTACGGTGTTGGCATCGATCGCTTTGCGGAGTGCATCGAGATCGCCGTACTTGACGATTTCAAAGCCCGGCGTGAACGGACCGAAACCCTCACGACAAAGCGGGTCGGTGCTGAAACTGATGATCGTCGTCGTGCGCCCGTGGAAATTATCCGCGCAGCAGATTACTTTTGCTTTTCCGGCGGGGACACCCTTCTTGTCGTAGCCCCACTTCCGCGCCGTCTTGACCGCCGTCTCCACGCCCTCCGCGCCGGTGTTCATGGGCAGAACCACGTCCATGCCGCAAAGCCCGGCAAGTTCCTTGCAGAACGCGCCGAGCTGGTCGTTCTGAAATGCCCGGGAGGTCAGCGTCACCTTGTCGAGCTGGGCCTTTGCTGCGGCGATCAGTTCCGGGTGGCAGTGGCCAAAGTTCACCGCCGAGTACGCCGCGAGCATGTCCATGTAGCGGTTGCCGTCAACGTCCGTCACCCAGACTCCCTCGGCCTTGGCGACCACGACCGGCAAGGGGTGGTAGTTGTGAGCTGCGTACTTGTCGACCGTCTCGATGTGCCTGGCGGCGTTCGGGCCGACGCCCGTCATCTCAGCGTGTACACTCATCGTTGTTCCTTTTTCGCAGGGGCGAGGCAGCGCACTCCAACCGCGCCGTTTTGAAGCGCGGCGAGTATAGCCGTTGTCGGCTCCGCGGATCAAGGATGCCGTGGCGGACAGCGATCGCTTCGGGTGTCATTGCGGATCGACCAGCGCCTTGATCACCGCGCCTGCCTGCACCGCCGCCAAAGCGTCGTTGACCCCCTCCAAGGGGTACCGCTTCAATTTCAGCGTGCCCCACAGCGCCTGGCCGCGAGGCGTCCGCAGCATCTCCACACCGCGATGGAAGTGCGAATAATCCGACCCCCAGCAACCCCGCACGTCGAGGTGCTTCTTGTTCAGGTCCAGGTGCGGGTTGAAGGCCACGTCGCCGTGGTCGGTGTACTGCCCGACGACGACCACCGTTCCGCCATCGCGCGTGTAGTGCATCGCCTGAACCACGGCCGCGGGGGAGCCGGTGCACTCGATGGTCACATCTGCCCCCCGGCCGTGCGAATGACTGTGAACCCAATCGACGCGCTCCGAATCCGATGCCGCGGTGAAATCCAGCGCATCGCTCGCACCCATCCCCTTCGCCGCGGAAAGCCGTTCCGTAGGGGCGCCGATACACAACACGCCGGCCGCTCCTCGAAGCACACTGAACCCCACGGCCGACAGGCCCACGGGGCCGCTCCCCAACACGAGCACCGTGTCGCCAAGGCGAATTTCCCCCCGCTCCACGGCGTGCAAGGCCGTCGGTAGCGAGCATCCCCCGGCCATGTAGAGCTCGCTGGGGACGCCGTCCATGCGGATGCAGCGCACGCCGGGCTTCAAGTAGAGATGCTTCGCCCATCCGCCGGTGAGGCCGTCGCCGACGCCGTAGGTGATGCCGTAGACTTTGCGATGCGGGCAGCGCGTCGAAGCCCTGGCGACGAGGCAGTACCAGCATTGGTGGCACGTGCGGTGCACGTCGAGGAAGGTGACGCGGTCGCCTTCGGCCAGGGGAGCGCCGTAAATGTCGTTCATCGTGCCGCGAAGGCGATCGATAGTCCCGACCGTCACGTGGCCGGGGATGATGGGGTACGGAACGCCGGCAAGACGACTGTCGCGCAGGTGTACGTCGGTGCCGCAGACTTCGCTGAGTTCCACGCGGAGCAGGGCCGAGTCCGGTTCGAGCTCCGGCAGGGGAAGTTCGCGGAGTTCCACCGCCCGGCCGGAACCAGGCATGACGGCGGCGAGAGTTGTTTGCACTTTCGACATGCTTTATCGCTTTCGCCAGATCGCGCAGGCTGAGGTCTGCGGCTCAGAGGAGGCGTTCGCGAACCACTCTGCTTCGTGCCTACTTCCTGTTACCCGTTTCCCAACTTCGTGGCTTGGTGGCTCCGTCGCTTCGTGGCTACTTCTTCGGCAACGGCTTGATCGACAGGAACAGCTCGTCGAGCTGCTTCTGGGCCACGGTGGTCGGAGCATTGGTCAACGGGCAGACGGCGCGCTGCGTCTTCGGATAGGCGATCACTTCGCGCAGGCTCTCCGACTTACTGAGGATCATCGCCCAGCGATCGAACCCGAATGCGATGCCGCCGTGCGGGGGCGCTCCGAAGCGCAGGCCCTCCAGCAGAAACTCGAACTTCTCCCGTGCTTCCTCCGGCGAAAGGCCCAGCACGCTGAACACCTTCTCCTGCACATCGCGGCGGTGGATACGGATGCTGCCCCCGGCCATCTCCACGCCGTTGAGCACCAGGTCATAGGCCTTGGCCCGAACTTTGCCCGGATCGGTGTCGAGCAGGTGCACGTCCTCATCCATCGGCGCGGTGAAGGGGTGGTGCTTGGCGAACCAGCGCTTCTCCTCCGCGTCCCACTCCATGAGGGTGAAGTCCACGACCCAGAGCAGGTTCCACTCGTCCTCGGGGATGATCTCCATGATTTCCGCCAGGCGGGCGCGGATGTAGCCGAGGTACTTGCACACGTCGGCAAAGCTGCCGGGCATGAAGAAAATCGTGTCCCCGGTTTTCGCGCCGGTACGCTCGCAGATGGGGCCGAGCAGCGGCTGTAGGAACTTGGCCACGCCGGTGGAAAACTCCGGACCGTTGGCGCCGTCGATGACCTTGGTCACCGGCAGGCCGGCGCCGCCCATGCCCTTCACTTCCTCCGTGAGCCCGTCCGTGACTTTCCTGGTCAGCATGTCGCCGCCGGAGGCCACGATGCACTTGACCATGCCGCCCGCTTCGATCGCGGATTTGAAGACCTGGAAGTCGCTGTCGCGGACGAGATCGGTGACGTCCTGAAGCTCCAGCCCGTAGCGCATATCCGGCCGGTCGGTGCCGAAACGCTGGAGGGACTCCGCCTCGGTCATGCGCGGCAGCGGCGTCTTGATGTCGATGCCGAGGGCCTCCTTGAAGATGCGCTTCACGCAGCCTTCGACCATCGTGAGGATGTCCGACTGGTCGACGAAGGCCATCTCCATATCGAGCTGTGTGAACTCCGGCTGGCGGTCGGCTCGCAGATCCTCGTCGCGGAAGCAGCGGACGATCTGCGCGTAGCGATCGAACCCCGCGATCATGAACAACTGCTTGAAGATCTGCGGTGACTGCGGCAGGGCGTAGAACGCGCCCGGCTTGACGCGCGACGGAACCAGATAGTCGCGAGCGCCTTCGGGCGTGGACTTGGTCAGGAACGGGGTTTCGATTTCCACGAAGCCCTGATCGTTGAAGTACTCACGGATCGCCCGGCCGATCGTGTGGCGCAAGCGCAGCTTGGCCTGCATCTCCGGGCGGCGAAGGTGCAGGAAGCGATACTTGAGGCACAGGTCTTCGTTGGCCTCGAATTCGTCGTTGACCTGGAAGGGCAGCGGATCGCAGCGGCTGAGGACTTCCAACTCTGCAACCTCGACCTCGACTTCACCGGTGGGAAGTTTGGGGTTGACCCACTCACCGCGGTGGACGACGCGCCCGCGAGCGGACACCACGTCCTCGTTGTGCAGCGAGCGGGCAATGCGGTGCGCCTCGGGCGAATGGTCGGGATTGCAGCGCAACTGCGTAATACCGGTGTGGTCGCGAAGGTCGATAAAGGTCATCCCGCCGTGGTCGCGAGCAGAATGGACCCACCCGGCCAGAATCACTTCCTGGCCGACGTCACCGGCTCTCAGGTCCCCGCAACGATGCGATCGCTTGTTATAGGGAATGCCCAACGTTCTCTCCTTCATCCTTCAGGCACGCTGACCATGGTTGTTCGAGCAGGGAGCACTTGCGCGGCATCCCCCGAGTTTCGGACTCTCCGCGCCCCCCTGGGCGCGGAGCCTACTTTGCCGATCCTGTCGGAACGGCGGCCTTGGGGCCCTGCTTGCAAGATCGGACATCTTGCAGATCGTGTGTCGGAAAATCAAATCCGGCACGCGAGGGGGGCGAGAAAGTGGCGCCCTCCATAGGTAAATAACGCGCATGGGCGCTCACTCGGCGAGCGGAAAAAAGCGCGCGCGCCCCTAAACCCACCGCCGGCAAGGGTCTAGCCGCACCGCCGCCGGCGCCCGCGACTTGACCCGACAGTGCAAACAGGGCGATACTACGCCGCCGGGAGCGGAAATGGGCGCATTCCGCCTCCGGAACCGAGGTGGCCCGCCGATGTCAAGCGGCGTGGCCGGGCTTGATGGACCTGCATCGAGGACGATTGCGTGAATCACCACCCCAAAATCAGCATCAGGAAGTGGATTCGGCACCAAGGAAGCCGGGTGGGCGCGGCTGCCCTGAGCCTGAGCCTCGTGTTCGCCGGAGGCAATTGTGACTCGCTCAACCCGTCGTTTGTCGATCTTGTCGATGGCGCGGGAACCGGCGCGTTCACCACCCTCCAGAACGCTCCCGGGCACCTCGTGGTTCAGTTGGTCAATAATGCCGAGGTGGACGAGCGTCTCGTGGCGTACCTGGAGGGGCAGGGGCTGAATCTGACGAATGCCGAGAAACGGGCGCTTCGCCCGCGATTCAGAATGCGGATTAATGTCACTTTTACAAATGGAGTCACGTCGCAATTCGAGTTCGTGGACGGTAGCACGATCCTGATTGACCCCCGTTTCAACGTCGATTTGTTCCCCGATTTGACTCAGAACGACCTGGACAACGCGGTCGTGGTCTGTGACGTCGCGCAGGTTGAGGTCGACCCCAATAGTGATATCGAGGTTTTCGTACCGGTGGAGCTGCTCGGGTACGAGCTTGTGACGGTAACGCAAGGCGGCGACGTAACGTCCCGGTTCGAGCTTCGCGAGACGATCCCGCCGCAGTTTCGCGTACTGCGATTGGATACAGTGGACGAGGACGGGAATACGGTGCTTCAGGCCAACATCCCGGTCCGGCGGGCGCCGGCACCGGCTGACGCACCGGTTTGCGGCTCGGTCATTGCCATCGAGATCACCGGCGTCCTGCGCGTGCCATTCCTGGCGGCGGTGGGCGGCGACGCGCCCAGTTATGATCGGCAGGACCCGAACGCGGTCGCGTCGATCGGAGGGCGCTACGAATTCATCGTGTCTGTGCAATAACAGGAAGATCCGGCCGGCGGGTACGTGTAGGCCGGAGGAACGGGAATCGAATCCCCCATGAGCAAGAGAACGTTGCAGATTTTCAAGTGGGCGAGCGCAGCCTTCGTAACCTGCATTGTGGTCGTGGGATGCGGAGGGATCTTCAATCCGGCGTTCATCAACACGACCCTTGGGGGAGCCTTCCCGGTAACGCCCGGGCCCGAGGCGGCGTTCGTGTTCGTCCGGTGCGTCAATGAAACCGGTCAGAATGCCGAGTTCATCGTGACGATCGAACGGGCCGTAATCGAGCGCGACGCCGAGGGCAATCCGCTTGTCGACGACTCGGGTAATGCCATCACGCGTCCGGTCCGCGAGACCAAGCGCCTCAATGCGGGCGCGAATGCACCGGGCAACGAAATCGGCGTGCTGTTCTCCTGCCGAGAATCACCGGTAAACGTCGTCGGCCTTGGCGAGAACCTTCTGCCGACGGACACGGCCGTGTTCGTCGGCGGCGGCACCGCTACAGGTACGCCGGGCACCGGCGTGCCCGCCGAGGGCGTCAATCCACTGGTGCGGACGGCGGGGAATTTCGGATGTGGCGACACGATCATCTTCCGCATTATTCGGCGGCCGGGCGTGACCGGAAACGCCATCATCCAGTCGTTTCTGCTGCCGGGTTTTGAGCAACCTTCCGTGTTCACGGGACCGAATACGTTTGTCAATCTTCAGGATTACCTCGAGTCGCAGACACGCGAGAACGACTAATTTCGACCAGGGACGGATCGACCATGTCCAAGCTTTCGAGCAGTCGATGGATTCGTGCGGCCGCATCGGCCATGATGTTCGGCACGATTCTCTCCACGCAATGCACAGCCCGGTTCCGTGATTCCGTCGTGGACGGAATCACGAGCTATATTCTCTCTCCGCAGATTCCAGCGGCGATTGCGGCGTGCGTGGATGAATCGGGCGAGACCACTTCGCTCTTCTGCCCCTCGTCTTCGAGCCAATAGGCTGGAGTGCTGCTGCACCTCAGCAAACGTGATCGGCCGGCATACCGTTGAGCAGACGATGCGACCGGATATGATGGCGGTTTGCCCCGGCCGGCGCGTCGAGCGCCTGCCTGAGACAGTATTTCGGATTCGACGGCGCGGTCGATCCCGGCGGCTTCGAGTTTGGAGCGGTTTCCTTTTCCGAATCGACACTACCAAGAGGAAAACGGCATGAAGCATAGGGCGGATTACCGGTGGCGGCGGATCGCGGAAGCATCCTTCCTGATGCTCTTGCTGAATGTCGTCGCCGTCGGCTGCCGGGAGGAGAAGCCGGCCGCGAAACTGGTCCCGCTCGAGGGTCGCGTTCAGAAAATCGAACCCGGCCCGGACGGCACGGGACGGATTATGGTCACGTACCGCGCTGATCGCGGCGGGCACGAGCAGGAGCTGGAGGGCGTCGGAGAAGTCACGCGGGAGACGGAGATCGTGATCGATGGTGTCGTTTCCCGGCTGGAGGACATTCGCGTCGGTGAAAACATCAGCGGGGACGTGCGGATCGAGGGTTCGGGCGCGTCGAGAAAGCAGATTGTGCTGAGGATACAGGTAGATCGGGCACGATCGCTGGATGCCGGGTCGAACTGAGCGGATGCTCTTTCAGACAGATCCAGATATGGCGAGAGCCGGGATGATGATTGGATCGGGGTACGCTCGCGGGGTGTTCGCCCGGGCTGTGGTTTGCCTGTTGATGATGCTGGGCTGGCTGGGATCGCCACGCTCGGCATGGGCTGGGACGGACGAAGAACCTTCCCGGCTGACGATCGCCGCCAGCTCGGATATGGCTGAACTGGTTCACCGCCTGGGCGACGCTTTCAAGAGAACCAACGACGACGCGACCATCGAGACAACCGCCCTGCCCAAGCCCTTCGCCCTTTCAGCACTGGAAAACGGGAAGGCGAATCTGGTAGCACTGGCTCGACCGCTGACGGAAGCGGAACGCAATCGTCTCAAGGCGCCCCGTCAGCCCTCGGTGCTGGGCGTCCCCATCGCGATTTCCGCCGGAGTGGTCGTCGTGCATCCACAACACCGATGCCGTCAATTGACGGTACATCAGGCGTTTCGAGTGCTCGCTGGAGCAGTCGGACGGTGGGAGCAGCTAGGGGTAGACGGCACGGACGTCCTGGAGCCCGTCGGCGACACGAACAGCGTGGCGCCAGATTCCTCAGGGCCGGATGCCCACGGTCACGACCGTGCCAAAGACGAGTCGCCCCGCGTTGTCGTGCTTCGCCCGCCAGCGGACGGTGACCTGGTTTCTGCATGGACGATTCGGTCCACACCCGGACTGGCGCCTCCGGATTACCGAGAGGGCATGCCGCTCGACGGGATCGCGCAGCGCGTTGCGGCCGAGCCACTGAGCATCGGCGTTACGGAATTCGGGCGCACGCGAGGCGCTCAGATGCTGGCAATTTCTTCGAGCGCATCCAGCGAGGCCGTAGCGCCCACGCCCGAGAGCATCCGCGATCGCCGTTATCCATTGGCCTACTACGTTTACCTCTATGTCCCGGCCGATGCGCCGGAAGAAGTCTGGCGATTCGTGAGCTTCGCGCTCTCCGCCTCGGGGCAAGGGGCAATCGCGGATTCAAGTGTGTACCTCCCCCTGGCCGCGCCGTCGCCGAAGGACGAATAGCGCAGCAGAGAGCCCGCTTCGCGTCCATCGAGTTGACCTATCGATCAGGGCGTATTCGCGTAAAAGGCTTTCCAAATTTCCTGTGCGAACAATGCGTGGGCCTTCTCGTTGGGATGGGGGTCGATGGCGCTGACGGTGAGCTCTTGCGGATCAACGCCCTCCGTTTGCCGGAGGAGATCCACGACGGACACTCCGCGCTGCGTGAAAAACTGTTCGAGTTCGGCAAACAACCGTGCCTGGTCCACGCTGTCGGGGCCGACGCGTAGGAAAGGGAGAAGTGCAACACGAAGGACGATCCCACCCTCCACGCATTCGCTCACGAATTCCGCCAGCCGCGCATCCTGGGCGGACCGGATCGCGGGGTCGGCATATCCCTGAGCCAGCCAGGACTGGTAAAGTCGTACGGTGGGCCGGCGCGGCAACCACACCCGCGTATAGAGATACTCGTAAAAGGGTGATCGATCCGGATCGAAGAAGCCTTGGGGTGGTGGCTCGCGCGGGTTGAAGTCGTCCGTGGTCGGGATGAGATCCTCGATGTCGTTCGGCACGTAGCAAAGGACGACTTCGTCAACACCGAACGTAGAAATCAACTCTCGCAAGTGGCGAAGCTCATCGCCGGTATCCCAACCCGGCCGCGCGGCGTTGAGCACCTCGAATGGGCCCGGGTAGCTCTCGTTCAGGCGCTTCTCGATCTTCTCGGGAAAGCGATCCGCTTCGTCTTCGATTCCCCAGCCGTAGGTAAACGAGTCGCCGACGAACGCGATCCGGTATACGTCCGGGGGCTTAGGCACGGTCCACTCCTCGTCACGACAGCCCTGGCGATTGAGTCGCGTATACAGCGCGAACCAGCGGCGGGCGGGGAGGGACAGGCCGAACGAATCGGTGTAGACCGCGAGGAATCGAAAGTAACTTTCGCCGACGAGAAATACGGCACCGGAGAGGCAGAAGAAGACGAGGATGTTGCCGAGAACAAGACCGCGGCGTGTGCGTTTCCTGATCGGGTAATACTGGAAGAAGCACCAGGTGTGGATGACAATCGAGAGGAACAGCACCCACCACAGCAGGTAATCGGCAAGGAAGCCGAACACGCCGCTGGTCAGCATCCCGACGGCTCCAGGGAAAGGTCAAGCGCCGGTGCCGAATGCGTGATCGCCCCGACGGAGATGCGGTCCACGCCGGCCTCAGCCACTTGGCGGACCGTGGCGAGATCGATACCGCCCGAGGCTTCCAGCCGGACTTTGCCGCGAAGCCCGAATGCATCACGAAGGGCCACCGCCTCCCGCATGGTTGCGACAGACATGTTGTCGAGGAGGATAATGTCGACGCCAACGACTTTGAGGAGTTCTTCGACATACATCATGCCGGGCGCCTCCACTTCAACGAAGGTGGGGTTCACACCCCATTGACCCAGCCGATTGAGCATGTCGAAAACCACCGCGCCGACGCGTGTGGGCTCCACCCCGGCCAGATGGTTGTCCTTGATCAGGACGGCATCGTACAGGCCGGCACGATGGTTCTTGCCGCCGCCACAACGCACGGCGTATTTTTCGAGCGCCCGCCACCCGGGCGTGGTCTTGCGGGTATCGGTGATGACCGCGGACGTTCCGGCCACGGCGTCGATGAAGCTCCGCGTAGTCGTGGCAATTCCGCTGAGTCGCTGGAGAAAGTTCAGCAGGACCCTTTCGGCGGCGAGAATCGAACCGACAGGACCGCGGATGCGGGCGAGTTCCATTGGAACTTTCTCGATCCGCTCGCCGTCGTTTCCCGACGGTGACCAGGAACATTCGATCGCTGCATCATAGGCATGCAGTACAAACGGGACGATTTCTCTGCCCGCAAAAACGCCCGGCTTCTTCACCACCAGTGCAAACGTCGCATCGGCCTTGAGATCGGCCATCAGTTGTGTGGTGATGTCCCCGCGCTCGCCGAGATCCTCCCGGCGGGCCATGGCGATCAATTGTGAAAGATTCTCGTCGAATACCTGCTGCATGACGGTCATTGTCGGCGGGAGTGCCGAGCGGAGCAAGCGTCAGCACGGCCGCAGTGTGCCAAGGCACTCCGCAGTCAGCGCAGAAGAATGGCCGAGTCTTCCTTCGGGACGACACGACCGATGGCGACCGCCGGACGAGGACTTCGACTTTCCAATGACGAGCCGTAGGCATCCACGCGATCGGCCGGGAGCGCAATGAGCAGACCACCCGACGTCTGGGCATCGGCGAGAATCTTCACGAGGACGTCATCGACGTCGCCGACGAGGCGCATGTGGGACGCCACGTGCTCCAGGGTGGCACGATGGGATCGGGTGAGATGCCGCTTGCGAGCCAGCAGGGTCACATCGGTAAGCAAAGGAACCGAAGCGGCGTCAATCTCGAGGGTCACACCGCTTGCCAATGCCAACTCCAGCCCGTGCCCGAGCAGCCCGAATCCGGTTACGTCGGTGGCCGCGCTGACGCCGACTTCAACCATTGCCTCGGAGGCGGCGGCATTCAGGTCGATCATGCAGTCGACGGACTCCGCCAGCTGCGACTCGTCGATCTTCCCGGCGCGGAACGCAGTGGCGAGCACACCGCTTCCCAGAGGTTTGGTAAGGATGAGGATGTCGCCCGGGCGGGCCCCGGCATTGGTGACGACCCTGGCGGGATCCACCAGCCCGGTAACCGCCAATCCGTATTTGATCTCCGTGTCGCGAACGCTGTGCCCGCCGACGGTGACGGCGCCGGCCGTACGAACGCGCTCGTCTCCGCCGCGAACAATCTCGGCGGCGATTTCGGCGGGCAGCACGTCATCCGGAAAACAGAGGATGTTCATGGCCGTGACGGGTCGCCCCCCCATGGCATACACGTCGGAGAGGCTGTTTGCGGCGGCGATTCGGCCGTAGGCGAACGGATCGTCCACCAATGGCGGAAAGAAGTCGACGGTCTGGACAAGGGCGGTGGACGGTCCGATGGCGTAGACACCGGCGTCATCGAGACGGGCGGTGCCAACCAGGAGGTTTGGGTCGGAAGGGGTCGGCAGGACGCGCAGAACCTGCGCCAGGGCTCCCTGGGGGAGCTTGCCGGCTCAACCCGCGCAGCTCGAATAGTCCGTCAAGCGAATCTGGCGCGAGGGGGTCATGGCGTTGCAGTGTAGGCGCCGCGGGTTGCGGCGTCACGCCGGCAACTCGCCGCAACCGGAAGCGTCGCCGATCGGTACAAGTGCGTGGGGGAGGAGTCTGCCCCGGGTGCTCATGGGACCGGGTCGTGCTGGACAACAGGCAAGCGCGCTGCACAATGCAGCGTCCCAACGGTCGCAGTCGGCCGTAAACCGGCGAACGAGGTTCTCAGTATGTGTTTTCGCGGATATTCGTGTCTGGCGCTGGCGCTTGTCACCGCCACGTCGGCGTTCGCACAAGAGAAGGTCGTCAATCAGCGTCCCGGATTGCAGGCGCACTTGCGCGTGCCGGCCGTCCCGATGATTCCCGGACAGCCCGTCTGGGTCGGTTTCTCGATCGAGAATTCGTCCGATGAATCGGTGACGCTGACGGTCCCAGGAACGGAGCCGGCCATCCCGTCCCCGGAAATGGGACTTCCGCTGCCCCACGTATTCAGCGGCGTCACGACCCCCCCCATCGTGTTGGAAGGGATGGCGGGCAGTCGATGGGACGCGCCGCTGGGTTTCCGCAGGCCGGACGAGGCGCCGATCCTCATTCTCGCGCCGCACAGCTCCGTGGGAACGACGGTGGATCTTCGGGAGTACTACCCCGCGCTGCGCGGGGCGGGGAACTATCGGATTACCTGGCAACCCTACGACGGGGCCGCAGCCGCGGCTTCGGCCAATATCCGCATCGAGACTCTGAAGCAGGCGATCATCACCACGGATGAGGGGCGCATGACGCTGCGATTTTTCTACGAGGATGCCCCGCAAACGGTGGCCAATTTCATCGAACTGGCCACCGATCGATTCTACGACGGCAAGACCTTCCACCGGCTCGAGCCGGGGTACTTCATTCTCGGCGGGTGTCCCCGTGGCGATGGAACGGGGATCCGGCTAGACGGCAAGCGCGTGCCGGCTGAGTTCAACGACCATCCGTTTCGAAAAGGAACGGTGGCCATGGCGCTGCTGAACGACGATCCGGACTCGGCCAGCAGCCAGTTCTTCATCTGCAACACACGGCAGAAGGAATGGGACGGCAAATACACGGCATTTGCCGAACTGGTCGGCGATGAGTCCTTCGAAACGCTCGACCGTCTGATGGCCGTTCCGGTCAATGAACAGGGGCGCCCCGAGCGTGAGCTCGTGATGCGCACGGTACGGGTCAGTGAGGCGCCTTCGGATATGTACGCGGCTTCCCCTGCGACCATGCCCTGACACTGGGCGCCGCCTCATCCCTGTCAGGCAATCCCTACGCAAACGGGGTACAAGAGCCCACCCACGCACCAGCTGGTGTCCCTATTGGCCCGCCTGCGCCGGAGCCGCGCGGGAGGGATCCGACCATTCTGTATCCGGGTGCGCAAGCAGCAGCTCTTGGGCGATGCCGGTGATCCCATTATCCTTCCAAGCGGAAAGGGCCCGAGTTCGGTCGCGGGACAAACTTCTTCATCAGGGATTCAATCGAAAGGATGCCGGAGCCATGATGGGACGCGTTCGAGCGCCGGAGCTCACGGCCAACCTGGGTTGGCTGAATACGGACCGCCCGCTCAGCTTCGCCGAGGAGCTTCGCGGGCAGGTGGTTGTGCTGGACTTCTGGACCTATTGCTGCATCAACTGCATCCACATCCTGCCCGATTTGGCGTATCTGGAGGAAAAATACGCCGACCAGCCGGTGACGTTTATCGGCGTGCACAGCGCCAAGTTCAGCAATGAGGCGTCGCGAGAAACGATCCGCGCCGCGATTCTCCGATACGAGATTCGTCACGCGGTGGTCATCGACGAGGACATGAAGATCTGGCGGGCCTACGCTGCCCGCAGTTGGCCTACCGTCGTCGTTGTGGACGCGAAGGGCGTGGTTTCGTGCGTGGCCGCGGGGGAAGGGAACCGAGAGACGCTGGACCAGGCCATCGCCCAGGCGCTGGCGCAGGGTCGGGCCGAGGGCAGCTTGGCGCCAGGCCCGCTCGAGCTGCAACGGGAGGGCGAAGTCCGCGCTGCATCGGGACTGGCGTTCCCCGGCAAGGTCCTGGCGGACGCGGCAGCCAATCGGCTGTTCATCGCCGATTCGAATCACAATCGCATCCTGGTGGCCGAGCTTCCCGACGAGAACGGTCATAGCCGTGTTCTGGCGGTGATCGGCTCGGGCAGCGCAGGTCGCGACGACGGCCCACCGGACCGGGCCACGTTCAACCATCCGCAGGGGCTCGCCTACTCCCGCGGCAAGCTCTACGTCGCGGACACCGAGAACCACCTGATCCGCGCTATCGACCTGAATGCGTACACGGTGACGACGGTCGTCGGAACCGGAGAGTTGAGCAACGATTGCGCAGGTGGTGCCATGGGCACGGCACAGGGCATCAATTCTCCCTGGGACCTGACCATCGAGGGCTCGACCCTCTACGTAGCCATGGCCGGTCGGCATCAGATCTGGCGCATCGACCTGCCGGTGGGATTCGCTCGGGCGCTTGCGGGATCGGGGCGGGAGAACCTCGCCGACGGGCCGACGGAGACCGCGGCACTGGCCCAGCCATCGGGCATATGCATGCTCAACGGCACGATTTATTTCGCGGACAGCGAGGTCAGCGCCGTTCGGGGCATCGACATGGCCACCGAGCAGGTGTTCACGGTGATCGGTGAAGGTCTGTTCGTCTTCGGTGACGTGGACGGATCGTACCCCGACGCTCGTCTGCAGCACCCGCTGGGCGTAGCGCCGTGGGGCAACGTGCTGCTCGTAGCCGATACGTACAACCACAAGATCAAGGTCGTCGACCCGGGCGGGCGAACGGTTCGCACGCTGCTGGGCACGGGCAAGCCGGAAGCCTCGGCTGGTGACGGTCAGGTCGCGTTCTTCGAGCCGGGCGGACTTTCGGTGTCCGGGCAACGGCTGTTTGTGGCGGACACCAACAACCATCGTGTCGTCGAGCTCGACCTGGCGACACAATCCTGGCGCGAAGTCGTGCTGACGGGGATCTCAGGAATCGGCGGACGCGAGGAGGAAAGCGAGACACCGACGACGAAACTCGCCCCGGTGAACATCGCCCCGGATCGCAGTATCGATCTGCTGCTTCATCCCCTGCTACCCGAAGGGGCGCATCTGAACGGTGAAGCGCCGTGGTCGGTACGCATTTCCCTTGGTGACACGGTCGTGTCCCAAGTGACGGGCAAATCGTCCGAGCTGCCGTTGCTGGTCAAGCTCCCCGCCGGCGCCGTCCGCGAGGGAACGTGGAGCATTCTGGCCAGCGTAACCTATTGTACGACTGCCGACGGCGGTCTATGCGCGCCCGGCACACACCGCTGGACGGTCCCCGTACGCCTCTCGGGAACGGATTCCGTTCTGCGGCTTGATGGGCGCTAAAACGGTTCGGTTACGGCGTTGCCTTGAGCAGGTATGAATCCACCGCGTAGATTTCCACCCGGCGGTTAAGTGCTCGGCCTCGCTCGGAGGAATTCTCGGCAACAGGTCGATACATCGACGCGCCTCCGGCCACCAGTCTGGCCGCACCCACACCATGGTCCTGGAGGTAGCGAACGACGGCCAAAGCCCGCTCGGTGCTCAACTCCCAGTTGTCCTTCCACCCACTCTTCTTGATGGGCTGGTTGTCGGTGTGGCCGATGACGAAAACGTCCTTCTCCTGATACTGCCCGGAGATGGTGCTGACGATGCCGTCCAGCGTACGAAGGGCCTCAGGTCGAAGCACGGCTTTTCCGGAAGGGAATAGAACCTCTGTCTCGATCGCAATCATCGCACCGCCGGGTACGGCGGTCCAACCCGGCGCGGCTTCCACGGGCGTCGAGGCGTCGGCGAGCTCGCCCCGCAAATTCTCGTTTTCCTGCTGCGCCGCAAGAAGTCTACGATTCAGTTCGTCCACGTCCTGGCTGGCTGTGGTGAGGTCGCCGCGCATGCGGTTGAGTTGATCGGCAAGCCGCTGGTTGGCGTCCTCCAGCATGGACATCCGCTGTTTCTGATTGCTTGCACAACCGGTCGTCAGAAATCCCAAACCACAGATCAGGACCAGACCGCTCATCGCCTGCCTGGACATGGAACAACCTCCATTCGTTTCAGATGTTCGCCGGCTATCGATGCGCGAGCGGCCATACCGCGTCGCACCGCATCGGCGTTGTCGGAAAAATGCGCGGACTGCCGTCCACCGCAGCCGCCCCGGTAGCGACCATAGCGATTCGGCCGACGAAACGCAACGATAACGCATCCTTCAGGAAAACGGAGCCTGTGAGTTGTTGAAGAGCAGGTAATTCACGTTGCTGATGGCCCTCTCCAGAAAAGGCCAGCGGAGGAGTTGGTCGTAGAAAACCACGACGATCAGGAACGCCAACGAAAGCCACGGACCCAGCGGGATCGCCCGGCTGCGTTTCAAGGGAAGGGCCAGAATCCAGCCTCCCAGCGCTAGTACGCAGGTCAGAAAAAGGCCGAGGGCGACGACCGGCCAGCCGGCAACGCACCCCGCGGCGGCCATCATGTGAATATCGCCTGAACCGAACGCCTCGCGACCAAACAGGAGCGTGAATCCGATACGGACGGCCCAACCGATTGCTCCGGCAACGACGAACCCGCTCGCGGCGGTGGCCAGACCATACAGTGGCTGCCAATGGCGGAATAGGCCGAAGTCGGACAGATGCAGGGTCGAGTGCAGCGAGCGGGCCGCGTCCTCGGTAAACGTGCCGCCCCGCGACATCAACCAGAGTCCGATGATCCCGCCCGCAATTGCCGGCAGCAGCAACGCCAGTTCTTCCAGCACCATACGCCGAGCCCCGAAGCGCTCTTCGTGAATCGCCTCGACGATGTGCTGATCCGACTCGCGCGGCGTCATGCCCAGTCGTGCGACGAGCAGGAACAGGAGGAACATGACGCCAAGCAAGCGCCAATCGTTTGCCGCTGTGCCATATCCCAGTTCCGCCAATGACATCAGTGTCAGCAGGACCGTAAGCGCGGCAATGAACAGCCATCCACCCCAAGGGATCGTGACAGTTTTCCAGAGCGTTCGCGGATTCGCCACCGGCGGCGCAACGCCGATTTCGGCCGCCGGGCCGGTCAGCATCGCCGCCTCGCTCGCTGTGGGGAATCCGGGGGAATCCGAAGCAACCGTCAATGATTCTTCAGGTCCATCGACGTCGTTCTCGTCAAAATCCTCGGGATCGACACGCGGCTGGCAAACCAGGATAACCCAGGTGAGACCCAAGCCGCCGAGAGCAAAGATCGATCCTATGGCCGTGGAGTCCCAGGGTCGGATCCACTCCATCGAGTGCCGGGGCGTCCAGATGGTGTGTGCGGCGAATCCGACGATCGTCGCGAAGTGCGTGAAACGAATATCCACCCAGTAATGCTCAATATCGATGGCTGACATGGAGAGGAGGCTGGTGAACAGGACCAGGTGGGCGAGCAGGATCGGCCAATCCACCGCGAGTTTGTCGGTCAGGCCGAATTGTGATTGCAGCAGTCCGCCGCGGGTATGGGCGACGAAGAACGCATCCACAATGGCCAGGACTACGATTGCAGTCAACGCTTCCACGACGAGATAACGCTGGGAAATGGTCCGGTGGCAGTCTCGGCATCTCCCGCCCAGAACGAGGTAGCTGACGATGGGCAAATTATCGTACCAGCGTATGCGTGATCCGCAGTGCGGGCACATCGACCAGATCGGATCTCGGAGGGACAGGTTGCGCGGGAGGCGATAGATGACGACGTTGAGGAAACTGCCAGCGCACAGGCCCAGCGCTGCGAAGAACGCCATCCACCAAAGGGTCGCCAGCAGGCTCAATCGTGACCGTCCTCCCCGAGGCTGTGATACTCCATTGCAGCGCGAATCGGACCCGCCTGTTTTGATCGGCGGTTGGAGACATCAGATGGTCTTGTGCGTTCCATCGCACCACGGCAGGGACGCACTGCGATGGCATTGGCAGACGGACTTTCGTCCTGTTTCGGTGACCTCGCACACGACCGGCGACAGGCCGGTCTGCTCGCGGCTGTGCGTCCCGTCGCAATAGGGCAAACGGGCCGAGAGCCCACATTGACAATAGGCCTTCTTTCCGGGGGTTTCCTCCACGACCATCGGCCGTGTTCCGTGTTTCGGTTCAGCCATCCGAGCGTCCTCCTGCAGTCCCCTTCAACCTTCCCCCTACCCGCCACATGGCCCGGTCCCCGCTGAGACCAGGTTCGTCGACCAAGCCGGCAACGTCGGCGGCATGGTAATCGACTTCCGCGATCCTGACAGCACGGAGAGCCGCATGGCTGCGTCCGTCCCGGGAACCACCCGATTGCGGGCTACGTAAGGTCGGCCCGATTCGTGACCGATAACTCGATCAGGCTACATGTGCCCCATGAGGAAGACTACCCCCAAGGAGGAGAAATCGTGGCCGACCTGAAGGACTGCGTACGAGCCTACTACGACGAGTTCGCCGGCGTGTACGACACGAAACACGGCGTCTCGGGAGCGGGACAGGCCTACAACTTCCGCACGTACTACGAGCCGTTTCTGACCCGCCACGTACCCGCAGGAAGCCGCGTGCTCGAGCTGGGCTGCGGGACGGGCGTCTACACCCGGTGGCTGACGGATCGCGGGTGCACCGTAACGGCCATGGATATCAGCCCGGCCATGATCGAGCAGGCGCGGAAACGCAGTCCGGATGCGACATACGTCGTCGGGGATTGCGAGAGACCGCTGGAACATCTTCCCGAGGAAGACAGGCGCGACGCTTTCGATATCATCCTCGGCATCAACACGTTCAGTTACTACCCGAACAAAGAGTCCGCCCTGAAGGGATACTACAACCTGCTCAAGCCCGGCGGCCGGATCGTCTTCATCGACATGAATGGGACGTGCCCGCTGTATCGCATCATGAAATGGACGGGTAAGAACGAGATGCCCCAATGGTATCCGCACATACGCCAGTCCAACGACCGGCGACTCCGCGAGCTTGCGGGTGCCGCAGGGCTGCGCATCGCGGGATTGACCCACTTCGTGTTCATCCCCAACGCACTTGGATCGTTGGCCGTGACGCTTCTGCGTCCGATCGACGCGCTGCTGAGCCGATTGCCGCTGATTCGAAACTGGTCCATGCGCGTGGCGCTGCTTGCCGAACGAACGTAAATCAATGGACGGTGTTTTTCGATATTGGGGCTTCTCGCCGGAGTCCTGGGCACGCTCAATCGAGCAGCACGGGTGGCTGGAACCTCAGCCTGCCGGGCCGGCACGGGTCGTATTCGGACGGGTTGAACCGACGCTCGCTTTGCTGGAAGAAGCCGGGCCATACCGCGAGAACATCGAGTCCGGTTGGTGGAGCTGGTTCCTGCTGCCCGAAGGTCCGCAGGTTCGCGGCGATTCATTGGCTCGTGTTGAGACCGGGAACGGCGATAAACTCGATCTTGTCACGCGAACCACGGCCGGCAAGATTCGGCTGCACTTTGACGTCGATGCGACAATCTCGCTTATCCGCAACGAACGCTACCTGACCCATCGTCCGCCGCTGTACGTCCGCATGGGCGTCCTGCGACTTCCGCTTCCCGCCACCTTGCGCATGGGCGGACTCAAGCTGCTCCGCGCGGTGCGATCTCTGAACCACAGCCGGGTCCCGCCATTCCCCAACGGCGCGCTCGACCCATCCGTCGATTTCTGGCTCTACTGGCTGCGTACGCAGATCGAACGAGCGACCGGAGAGCAGGCGATTCCACTCTGGCCCGAAGGCAAACGCTGTGCGGTCGCGCTTACACACGACATCGACACGGCTTATGCCTTCCGAAGGCCGGGGACCCTGGAGCGATTCACGGAAATCGAAAAACGCCGGGGGCTGCGCTCGACGTGGATGGTGGTCGGCTCACTCCTCGAGGGGGGACGAGTCAGCCTGGATGAGCTCTGCGCCGAGGGTCATGAGATCGGCTTTCACAGCGCGCGGCACGATCATCGGCTGGCGTTCGCGCCCAGTGAGGAGATGCGCCGCGAGCTCAGTGAGATCGAGCCGCTGCGCAATCGTTACGGGGCCGTCGGTTTTCGATCGCCCAATTATTTGCGGACGCCCCGGCTATTCCGCGAGCTTGACGCCTACGCCGAATACGATGCCACGGTCCCCAGCTTCGCGCGACCCATGTCGGCAATGACTCCGCGAACGGACGGCTGCTCGACATCCCTGCCGTTCACGATCGAGGGGACGGATCTACTCGAACTGCCGAACACCGTGCTGGAGGACGTGTCCCTGGAGTTTGAGGGCTGCACGCCGGAGAAGGCCGCCCAGCGACAGGCGAAAATGGCCACGTCGCTGTGGGCGCGTCATTCGCTTATCAGCGTCTGCACGCACCCCGAGCCGCAGCTCACGGCCCGGCCGCAATGGATGGAAGTTTACGGGGAGTTCGTGAAACACGTCGTGTCACTGCCGGATGTGTGGCATGCCCGCCTGGTCGACATCAACCGCCACTGGCGCGCACGAGCGGCGATGATCGAAGCGCAATGGAACACCTCGCAGCAACAGGTGCCGAGCGCCTCAATGCTGCGCCATTCGGAACCCGTTGCCGCGAGGTAATCCGGCGATTCCCGTGCTGGAAACCTCAAGCGGACCGGCTACTCGCCAATCTCGTAGATGTAGCTTAACTTCGCGCCGAATGCCTCGCCTTCGTCGTCGCCGTCGAGGCTTACATCAAGCGCAAAACTGAAAATGTGCGGGCCGCCCAACTCCCAATCGAAGCCGAGCTCGGCCATGTGTTCGTTGCTCTCGCCTTCGTCTTCCCCGTTGGTATAGAGGTAGTCGGCAACGAGCAGGAATTCGGGAGAGACGCGGTAGTCAACACCGAGAGCGGCCCCGTAAAAGAAATCGTGGGCGTCCTCTTCGTTATTACCGTTCACCGATCGGCCGAACGGGTTCAGATGCAGTCGCAATAAATCAGTCACGAGCGTCTTGGTGAAAAGCCCGCGAAGCTCGTAATCCACACCACTGGAACGATAGCCGGTCGGGAAACGCAGATAGTTTCGCACGGCAAACGCCGGAATCCACCCGTCCTCTCTCCACAGCCGCCAGTGCCAGCCCAGGGTCAGATCGCCATTGCCGTCCACCTCTCCGTCACCCAGTTCAAATGGCAAGGCGAGGAGCAGTTCGTGATTCTCCACAAGACCGTATTCGACTTCCAACTCATACTCGTAATCGTCATCGCTGCCGTCCTTGGAAGTCGACCAGGCGAAGTTGTTCTTGATTTCCAACACGCCGACCGGCTCTGGATCGGCGCTGCGCAGGAAAACGGGACCGTCAATCACCCACTCGGAAGCTCCCGTCGTCGTGCTTGTCGTCATTGTCGTGCTCTCCGACGAGCCCGCATCCTGCTGCGATGCCAGCACGAGCGACGTCGGCCGCGCCAACGGATCGGACTTTGGCCCCCGCGCGCCGAGCTCACCGGCGAGAACCGAACCGGAAAGAACCATCGCCAGCACCGCGCTCAGCGCACTTCGGGTCAAGAAAAAACGTCCTGCCATATCCAATTCCTCCAGTTGATGGACGACGAATTGACGAACCGAAGCGGACCGCGCTCCACGGGCTCGACAACGCGCCGGATTTGTCAGCCTCAAGTATCCACGGAGAACTCCGTGCGTCAAGACGGCGGCATGCTGAGGGGCAGTCAACAGCAGGATGGGGCGGCGGTACTCCCTGGCGTCGCACCGGCGGCCGCGAACAAACCGAAATGCCGCGACCGATCTCCCCGGACCTTGAAGTGTTTTGAATACCGCGTGGCGGTCAGGATTGCGGCTGTATTGCCACTCACCGGGGTGGGTTTGCCCGCCGGAAAGACGTGGTTTTGATCGAGGGCGAATCCGCCGGAGGCATGCGACATCGAACCGAGATAGGTGGCAATGTGCCCGTAGTCTTCCTGCTGATCTTCCAGATCGGCAAGCTTGAATATGCGCACCGTCACGGACTCGAACCGAACGGGGCCCACCTTCTCTTCAATGGCGGCGTTGCCCAGCGTCATTGGCCGGCGATGAACAACCCGTACGTCCGGAATGCCCCTGCGAACCATCATGCGACGGAAGTCCTCGAAATACATGGCCCCAGCCAGGCACTCGCCGAGCAGCACCGGATCGTCCATCCACTCTTGCGGGAGACGGCGGTCCGCGAACACATCGGAAAACAATAGCTCTCCGCCCGGCTTGAGAACCCGGTAAATCTCGTCGAATACGCGTTGCTTATTCGGCGCGAGATTCAGGACACAATTCGAAATGGTCACGTCGACGGATTCGTCCCCGATGCCGGCCGCAGCCAAGTCTTCCAGGTAGCCCTGCATGAAAGTCGTGTTGGGCTCAGGCAATCCAAATCGCTCGGCCTGAGATTGTTGATGACGGCGGGCAATGTCGAGCTGCTCGGGCGTCATGTCCAGGCCCAAGACCTGCCCCTTCGATCCGACCAGCGCCGAGCAGATGTAGCTGTCGCGCCCCGTGCCGCATCCGAGGTCGAGCACCGTGCAGCCCTCGATCGCCGGAGGGATCGGCGAACCGCAGCCGTAGAATCGTTCGCGGATTTCAGGCTTAATCCGTGGCAGCAGCGCCCGCACGTGCGCCGGCATGCTCTCCCCGGTGCAGCAGGCGCTGGTCTTCAGGTCGCGCGTTCCTCCCAGCACACGCCCGTAGTAGTCCTGAACACTCTCGTGAATCAGATTGAGCGAGCTCATTTCATGAATCCCGCGGTTCGACGAACGGCTTGTTGTCAGCCGCCGTCGTCCCCGCCTTGTGGGACCTCATCTCGACTGCGGCCAGTGTCCTCGGAGTTGCGGGAGAAATCCACCTTGGGCGCCGTCTTTGCCTCCTCCGGTGCTTCAAAGTACTCGGCCGGCGCCACGCCTGCCAGGGAGGAGTAGAACCGCCCCAGCAGTCTTCGCGTGAAGGTGTTCAACTGCCGGACGGCGTCGTTGTACCGTTTCCGCTCGACGGCAAGCCGATTCTCCGAACCCTCGATCGCCACCATAAGGTTGTTGAACGACTCGTTGGCTTTCAGATCAGGATAGCTTTCGCGCAGCACAAGCAGGCGCGAGAGGGCGGACTCGAAACCCGTCGCAGCCTTGGCCATGCCACTGACGGAGCCCTTGTCCTTGGCCTGGAAGTAGGCCTGGCGCGACTCGGCGATGTTGGTGAAGATTTTCTCCTCGTGGGAAGCATAGCCCTTCACGGTTTCGACGAGATTGGGAACGAGGTCGAACCGCCGCTGAAGCTGATTTTCGACCTGCGACCAGGCCCCCTTTACGTTCTCCTCGAGCGTAACGGCCCGATTGTAGCCCGAATAGACACAGCCGCCGACGATAACCAGCGCGCCCGCCAGCGCAAGAAACATCACCAGAAGGACTTTGCCGAAACTCACAGACGCACCTCGCTTTCCGCTCAGCGCCGCGCCGCAGGAAGGGCAGAACCCTCCCTGGCGAGCGACGGCCGCACCGCAACGTGGACATTCCTTACCAACTGCCACCGGCACCGCCTCCTCCGAACGAGCCCCCGCCGCCAAACGATCCGCCGCCGAAACCGCCCCCGAAACCACCGCCAAAGCCGCCGCCCCCACCGAACGAACCCCGTCCACCCCGCGACATGCCTCCCAACATCTGCGCCAGGATCAGGGCGCCCCACAGTCCGCCGCTGCCGCCATAACGCCGACGTCGGCGACTTGCCGAAGCGATAATGCTGAGAAGTATCAGGAACGGTATCACCCCCACGCAGCAGCTTCCGGCGGCTTCGACCGGGGGGGCGCGCGATGATTGAACCCGGGGCGCCGCCTGGGAAGACGCGCCCTCCAGTGTCATATTCTCCGATTCCGCTATCTTATTGGCGATGGCCAAGGCACCCGCGGCCAGACCTTCACCGATCTTGCCCTGTTTGAATCTCGGGACCATCACCTTCCGCCGCAGCGCCCCCAGCCACGTGTCGGGCAGAACGCCCTCGAGCCCGTATCCAACCTGAATCTGGTCGGAGCGCTCCTTCACGGCCAGGGTCATCAGAACACCGTTGTCCTTGCCCTTTTGCCCGAGCTTCCAGCGCTGCGCGTGGCGCACGGAGAAATCGAAAATAGACTCACCTTCGGTGGTGGGAACGGTGAGGATCTTCACTTGAGCGCCGGTCTTGCGCTCCAGTTCGCCAAGTACGTTCTCCAGCTCTCTTTCCAGCGAAGCGTCAATAACGCCGGCGCGATCGACCACGTATGTCCCGGGGTCATCCACGGTGACCTCGGCGAGCGCCCCGGAAACGGGCAGGAGAACAATGGCGAGCGCCAAGGCCGGGAGACGAGGCTTAGTTCGTCTGAAGTTCATCGATGAACCTTCCCACAGCCGCAACATCGTCATACAAGCGCACGAATTCGTCCCATCGTTCCCTCGCTTCCGGTTGGAGCGATTTACGAAGTCCGTCCAGCTTCCGTCCCACAACTCCTTCCACGTGTGTCAGGATGTCCTTCGTGGACAGCGCGTCGCGCGTGCCCTTGAGCCAAAGGACACCGCGAAGCGTCCGCACGAGTCCCGACGCCACGTCGTGATCGAGATCGACGAGATCGTCATCGGCCCCGCCAGAGGCCAGCAGACCCTGGCGAAGCCCGATCATCAGAATCTTGACTTCCCGCTCGCATTGGGTCCGGATGTCGGCATCCAGGAACGTCAGGTTGGAAAACGGATCTCGGCCAAGAACGATCACATGGCGCTGCTGGACTTCCAGGAATTCGAGCGGGAAGGTATCCCGCGACTCGTCAATGTAGGCCGGCGTCATGATCAGTGGTGCTGCCACGCCCTGATTCGTCAGTCCGGGAATCTCCGTCGCCAACCGCCGCAAACCGGCCAGTTCGACATTTCGAAGAACGAGAACGGTCCTGGCGCGGTCGATGCCGGGATGAAACTCCGACGACACGGCCGGACCGAATAGAACCAGCGCTTCGACCACGTCGGCAAACACTGCCTGGACGAACTCGGCCAGTCGGGCGATGCCGGGGATCACCTCGCCGGACACCTGTGATTTCCAATCCTGCTCGAGAGCAACCTCGGTCATTGCCTCGGTTTCCTCCTTTCCTGGCTGCGCCTGGCGTTTCCGGTCCGGATTACTCTTCTGTACGGCACCGTGTCGTCGGCAACCATTATAGAAGTCCGAAAAAGTTGGAACGCCTCCCGCGAGCCCCCAGAGCTCTTTCCATAGGAATCAACGAATCCGACGCAGATCACCATGCGAAACCGATTTCACCGTCGGGCATTACCGGACGATCTCGCGCGCCTGTCAAGCCTCGCGGATGGGTCAATCTCCAAACGGCGCGTATCGCCCCGATCATGCTCAATCGCCTTTCCATACGCATCGATAACACTCGTAGAGCGTTTCTCTCGACGATCGCATCCGGTCCCGGCCCCCAAAGACCTGGCCTCGGTGAAGCGACCACCATCACGCATTCGGACGCCCGAATGATGACGCCCCCGCGAAGTCGCGTTCTCGTGGTCGACGACGATCCGGACGCCCTGCATTTCCTTCAGGCACACCTCGAACAGGCGGGCTATGAAGTCCTGACGGCGACCGATGGTTGCGAGGCGCTCCACGTGCTTCTTGACCAGGGATGCCAGATCGTTGTAACCGATCTCGCCATGCCGTCGATGGACGGACTCGCCCTGTGCAGGGCGATCCGCACGCATGAGGGAATACCGTTTGTCTATGTGGTCGTTGTAGCGGAACAGCCCCAAGCCGAAAACCAGCTCATCCAGGCGTTCGAGGCCGGAGCCGACGGGTTTCTCGTCAAACCGCTGCGACCGGGCGCGGTGATAGCGAGGTTGCGCGGCGGTGAGCGCGTGCTGAGGGTTCACTCCGACCTGGAGCGACAGAATCGTGAAGTCCACCGAACCAACGCGGAACTGGCCGTCGCCAATACAAGACTGGAAGACGCCTATGCGGAACTTCGCCGACTCGCGACGCGCGACGAGCTCACCGGCCTGACCAACCGCTGGGACATCCTTCGCCAGTTGGAGTCCGCATGGGGAGACAACACCGGAGACGCGAACGCCATCACCTGCATCAGCTTGGACCTCGACCATTTCAAGAACGTCAATGACACGTACGGTCATGCGGCCGGGGACGCTGTTCTGCGGGAAACGGCGAAAACGCTCCTCCGAACGACCCGGGAGAACGAGCGCGTGGCGCGATTCGGCGGAGAAGAGTTCCTCATTCTCCTGAAGAATACGACCGAATCGGATGGGTCGATCCTGGCTTCGCGGCTGCGGCTGGCGGTGGAGTCTCAGGGTGTCGAATTCCGCGGTCACACGTTGGGAATTACGGTCAGTCTGGGTGTGGCCACAAGAACCCCGGGAATGAAATCGCCGGACGACCTGCTCCGGGCGGCGGACGAGGCCCTGTACGCGGCCAAGTACCAGGGTCGCAACCGGATCTGTCTGGCAAGCACACTGAATGCCCATCTCCGATCGAGATTCGATACCGGCGTTGTCCAGTCCCCCAGTCCGCCCCAGGATCTGGTCCACCCCGGCACCGAGCGACCGGCCCGGATCCTGGTCGTGGAGCCCTCGTCCGCGTTTCGAGAGCGATGCGGCATGCTTGACTCGGAAGGCTGTGAGGTCCAATTCTCATCGTTGGACGACCCGATCGAGGGGCTTGATCCCTCCTCCGCGCCGGATGTCGTACTCTTGCCGCTCGTCGAGCCCGCCTCGAGATGGATTGCGGCGGCAGAGTGCTTGAAATACCGCGATCTGACTGCGGAAACGCCGCTCATGCTGGTTGCGGACTGCATCAGACCCGAAGTCGCCCAGCACGCGATCGAGATTCACGCGGACGACCTCGCCGTCGCTGACATGTCCCCGCAGGAACTGCTCTTTCGCGTGAAGAGGCTGGTGAAGGATCGATTGAAGTTCCAGAGTCTGACCGCAGCGGAAATTGAGCGTGGCGTGCAAAAGCGGGTCATGAACGGACTGTTCGAATTTGCCCGCCAGTTGGTCGCCTGCCGGACGATGAAGGCCGTCATTCAGCATACGATCCATACCCTTTCGAATGTGACCCAGTGCCGTCGGGTAAGCGCACTGCTTCCCGATCCTTCGAAGGAACTGCTCGTCGTCGCGGGATCCACGGGAACCATTGGGCGACAGCTCGCCGGAATGTCTTTGCCGGTGAATGGCAGCATTCCGGGAGAAGTCTTCCAAGACGGCGTGCCTCTCATTATCAACCGGCCGGAAGACCTTCCCGAATCACTCCGCCCGAGCGATCTGCTGATGCTTGGCGAGCCGCCGTTCGTTTGTATTCCCATGATCGAGGAACACGCGACGCTCGGCGTGCTGATCGGGGGATTCCGCCGTGACGGAAAACCATTTGCGGGAACGGACTTGGAGTACGTAGACCTCATTGCCAACGATGCGGCCGCGGCTGTCAGGAAGCACCAGGTTGTCCGCTCGCGGGAAGAGGCGAGGGACGCCATCGTCTTTGCGTTGGCGAAGCTCGCCGAGCACCGCGACTCCGATACCGGCCACCACGTGGAACGTGTGACGAAATTCAGCGCGGTTCTGGCCAGGGAACTGCACGAATCATCCTCGTACTCCGGACTGATCGATGACCGGTTTATCCGTGATCTGGAGCGAGCGGCTCCCCTTCACGACATTGGCAAGGTTGCCATTCCCGACAGCATCCTCAACAAGCCGGGAAGGCTCACGGACGAGGAAATGCAGGCGATGCGAACACACACTGCCATCGGCGCGCATACGATTCAGGAAGTGGTCGACCTTGTTCCGCACGCAGGCTTTCTGAAAATGGCCGTGGAGATTGCCCGAAGCCACCACGAATGGTTCAACGGAAATGGATACCCCGACGGCACACGGGGACGCGAAATCCCCCTTTCGGCACGGGTCGTCGCGGTCGCCGACGTCTACGACGCGCTGACGTCGCGCCGGGTGTACAAGGAGCCGGTTCCCCACGCCGAGGCGCTTCGGATCATTACGGAGGCGTCCGGTACGCAATTCGATCCCGAGCTGGTCAAGGCGCTCCGCCGACGCGAGAAGACGTTCGAACGCCTGGCCCGCGTCCTGTCCGACGATACGGAGGCGGAGCAACTCTCTTCGATCGATCGGCGGATCTGGCGGCGGTCCCACACCGCCGACTCCGGTGCTTCGGTCCCCCTGTCACAGACGACATGAATTGCCTCGCTCGGCGACGCCGCTTAGAATCTCCTCCGGTTCTTTGCGGCGCGGAGGAGATTGGCTGCCCTCGGCTTCAATTCCCGATCGAGGCACGATGCGCTGGATTCGAGTTTTCCTCTCGGCGGCTGTCCTTGGACTGAGCGGCGCATGCGCGCTCGGCCCGACTGGCGCGCTGATGCGCTGGCGCACGGATTTCGAATCGGCCGAGCGAGCCGCCCGCGGAACCGATACCCCGCTGTTCATCTATTACGACAACACCCGCCCCGGCGTGCACGACGACCTTCGCGACCTCCTTCGGGACGAAGGCTTGAGAGAGGCGCTGAAACCGTACACCTGCTGCAAGCTGTTCCGTTCCTCCGAGCCGGACCGGCGCTATGTGGCCCAATTCGGCGTGGAGCGGGCCCCGGCGGTCATCATCGTCCACCGAGACGGGACGTACCATGCCGTGTCGGGTATTCAAACTACCGGCGAGGTACTGAATTTTCTCGAGCGTGCCAATCCCCCGGGCGCCACGCCGGTGCGCGATGATCTGCTTCCGCGCGAAAGAAGTCTAGCTTGGGAACGCGCCGCAGATGTTTCGCTCGAACGTCTGACGAGTAGCTCCTCACCGACTCTTGTCGTTTACGCAAGACGTATGACCGGCGACTGGGGGCAAGTTCGATCCCTTCTTGAAAGACTCGAGATCCGCCGTCGCCTCGCCGGTTGGCGGATTCGCCGCGTGACGGTCGGCTGGCCTTGGTCACAGCGCACGGAGACCGCGTTTGGTCAGCTTGCGCTGCCCGCGGTCGTCGCCGTTGCCCCCCACGGCGGATATTACACCGCGGAACGACCACAAACCCTTACCGACATCGGAACAATCCTGCTCGCCGCGAGCGAGCCATCCGCACAAGTCGACGATCTGGCGGTCTCCCGGCGAACCGAATGATGGAGCATTCGACCAACCGCCGCCCGTCAAGGCCGGAGTGGCTGACCTGGCCGAATGCGATCAGTGCCGCACGGATGGTATTGCTCCTTCCGCTCAGCCTGATCCTCATCGAGTTTCCCGCCGATCCATTCTGGCGACGCGTCGCCTTCGGCCTTTTCCTCGTGATGGCGGTGAGCGACGCCCTGGATGGGTACCTCGCCCGCAGGCTCGGGCAGCAAAGCCGGGCAGGCTTCGTCCTGGACCCCTTGGCCGACAAGCTCCTGATCGCCGTCGCCCTCGTCCTCCTGGCGATACCTGCGACGGCGGTTCCGGGACATCGTGTTCCCTGGTGGGTCCCGGCGATCGTGATCGGCAAGGACATCGTCGTGACGCTCGGGCTGGCCGCGTTGTATCTGAAAATCGGGCGCGGGCTCGACCGCCCCCGTTTGACAGGAAAGGTCTGCACGCTGTTCCAATTGGTGCTGGTGGGCTTGGTGCTCGCGGCGCCCGATCTTCCGTCGCCGGTGGTACGGACCTTGCCTACAGTCTGGTGGATGGCCAGTGGTCTGGCCGTCGCGGCGGTGATAGACTACTTCATTGCCGGAATTCAGGCCGATCGCCGCGAATCAACACGCCTCGCACAGGAGCGTTCCGTATGACGGACTCACCCTTCTCCCCCATCGAGCAGGCCTTCGAGGACCTTCGGCAGGGGAGGTTCATCGTACTGGTAGATGACGCTGACCGGGAAAACGAAGGCGATCTGGTCGTCGCCGCGCAGGCCATCACACCCGAGGCCGTGAATTTCATGCTGACCCGCGCCCGCGGCGTGCTCTGTTTGGCGATGGCGCGAGAGCGCTGCGAAGAGCTCAATCTGCCACTCCAGGCCTCGCAGAACACGACGCGCTACGGAACGGCATTCACTTTGACGATCGACGCCCATCCACGGTTCGGCGTGACTACGGGTGTATCCGCCAGCGATCGTGCGCGGACCATCGAGGTCGCCTGCGCGCCCGATTCGCGACCGACGGACCTGGTTCGCCCCGGACATATTAACCCCCTGATGGCACGCGATGGCGGCGTACTCGTCCGCGCAGGCCAGACGGAAGGTTCGGTCGATCTTTGTCGGCTGGCCGGTCTGCGCCCCGCCGCAGCGATCATCGAGATCATGAACGACGACGGCACCATGGCCCGCACGCCGGATCTGGTCCGATTCTGCGAGCGCCACGGCCTGCGCATGTACACCGTTGCGGACGTCATCGAATACCGCATGATGCGTGAGCCGTTTGTGCATCGCGGCGTTGTGACAAAGCTCCCAACATCCTTTGGCGAGTTTACCTTGATCGCCTACCACTCGCCGGTTGATCCGGAGCCCCACCTGGCGCTGTGCTGTGGCGGCGTCGGCGACCTGGGTGCAGACGGACAACCGATCGTTCACGACGAACCGGTGCTCGTGCGTGTGGAATCCGAGTGCATGACGGGCCATGTCTTTCACTCGGCCCGCTGCGACTGCGGCGAGCAACTCGACGCATCCATGAAGATGGTGCAGGATGCCGGAAAAGGCGCCATCATCTATCTTCGCCAGGAGGGGCGGGGCATCGGGCTGCACAACAAGCTCAAGGCGTACCAGCTTCAGGACGGTGGCCTGGACACTGTCGAGGCCAATCTCAAACTCGGCCTGCCCGTGGATCGCCGGGATTACGGAGTCGGGGCGCACATCATCCGCGATCTCGGGCTACGGCAACTCCGCATCCTGACCAACAACCCCAAGAAGGTGAAGCGACTCGAGGTCTACGGTGTAAAAATCGCCGAGCAAATCGCGTTGGAGTTCCCGGCAAACCTGTACAACGCGGCGTACCTGCGAACCAAGAAGGAGAAAATGGGCCACAATCTTAACGGGGTGTAGGCGAAGCCCGTAAACTGTCGCTTCAGCACTCTCGCCCGTCACATTCTTCCAGCCGGCGCTGTAACGGCGTCTAAACTCGTTCAGGCAATAAACTTGACAGCCTCCTGCAGGAACGCTATGACTTTGCGGTGAAGTGAACCGGGTGTGTCGTCATCGTTGTCGGCACAACGCAATCCGGACCGCGCAGGTCGACCTCCGGGCCGAGGTAACCTCCGGCCGGTTTCCCCGGAAGTGACACCGGGTCGTCAATGTTCCAGGGTCGGTTCGCGCTGACGCAAGCCAGATTTCCCCATCGCTGGAGGTAGGTCTATGCCCACGGCTGTACAGTCGACAAAGTCATTGGATAAGCTCCTCAAGGCCATTCTCGTTTTCTCGCGCAGCGTGCAGCATGTGCTTGAGACGCAGGCCGTCGAGAGCGCGGCGGGTGAGCCGCTTTCCGCTTCAAAGGTCCAGATTCTCCGCCTCCTGGCGCAAAGCGGAGGGCACACCGCCACCCAGGTTGGACGCTATCTCGGTGTGTCCAAACCGGCCGTCACTCAGCTGATCGACTCCATGGTCCGTGCGAAGCTCGTCAATCGCCTCAGCGCCAAGACCGATCGCCGCGAAGTGAATCTGCATTTGACCGAGCAGGGCCGACGCCTGGCGCGAGAGGTGAACAAGCAGCAGCGGCATCTGGTCCGCGCCGCATTACGAGACGCGCGCGTCGGTTCGGCCGACAACCTTGCCGAGAACCTTCAGAACATTGCTGCTCATCTTGCCCAGGCAAACAGCGAAGTCGAGCACTATTGCCTGCAGTGCGGCGCCTTCGAAGACCGCACGTGCGTGCTTGTCGGCGGCCATGCGCATTGTCCACTGGAAGGGGAGGAAGTACCGGCGAACGGTCGAACGAAGCGTACGGCGCGAACGAAGGGACGCCGGTAGGCACCGGTCAATCAAAGACGATTGTCCGGTTCTGACTCACCAGTATCTTATCTTCAACATGCTGCCGAACGGCCGTGGCGAGGACCACGCGTTCCAGGTCCCGCCCTTTGCGGACCAGATCGGCCACCGTGTCACGGTGGTCCACGGCAAGCGTCGCCTGGGCGATGATCGGCCCATCGTCGAGGACTTCTGTTACGTAGTGGCTGGTAGCACCAATGATCTTGACGCCTCGTTCGTACGCGCGGTGATACGGTCTGGGTCCGGCGAACGCTGGCAGAAAACTGTGGTGAATATTGATGATGCGCTCCGGGTACCGCGCCACAAACGTGCCGGAGAGAATTCGCATATACCGTGCCAGTACCACGAAATCGACCCGCGCGTCTTCCAGAAGTTCGAGCACCCTCGCCTCTTGTGAATTCACGTCGTTATTTTCCACCGGCAACTCGTGGTACGGCAGACCGCAAGCCTCCACGTGGTCCCGCAGGTCGGGGTGATTGCTGACGACGCAGGGGATATCCACGTTCAATTCTCCCGTGCGCCAGCGCCAAAGCAGATCGTTCAGGCAGTGCCCCTCGCGACTCGTCAGGATCGCCATGCGTTTGCGGTGGTTACCCCAGTATGCCCGCCAGCGCATGGTGTATTGATCGGACACCGGCGACCAGGCCGCTTCAAACGTGTCCCGCGTGAGTTCGAATCCGTGAAGGTCCACCTCCACACGCATGAAAAACTCGCTGCGCTGGGGATCGGTGTGCTGGTCCGCGTCGAGAATGTTGCCGTTGTACTTCGCGATGAACGCCGTAACGGCGGCAATGATCCCCCGCTGATCCGGGCAGAAGATAAGCAGCCGTGCGGTCTGCGGCGGCTCAATGTTGTTGCGGTTGTTGTTGGTCAAAACGGCTCCTCAAACGGCGACCGTCTATTCATCGGCAAAAGGCCGCCGGGCGCTTATGAGGCACCGCTCAGAGCGGCTCCAGCCGAAGGTGAACGCCGCCGGGCTCGATACGGATGTCAGCGATCCTGAAGCGCCGTTCTCCGTTGGGCCAGATGAAATCGTTAGGGACATCCACGCCGTCGAACAGGTCCACGATCGACGTACCCTGCTCGTTATCGCTGCCTTCTGAATCATTGAGCAATCCGTGAACGGCCGAAATCAACCGTCGAGGAACCGCCAGTTTCCCTCCCCGGATCTGCTCCAGTTGAATTCGGACCGCGTGGCCATTATTGGCGAGGGAGATTCGCAGGGCGCCGTTCAACACCACACGTACCCCGCCGCGATCGACCAGGGCGCCGATGCGAATACGGCCGGGCTCGAGTTTGGCGGCCAGATTCCGGACGTCCTCCGGAAGGCGGTTCCCCCACCGCGGCCATAATTTGGGCATGGCCGCCAGCCACTCGTTGATCTGCTGCTGGGTGATGGACACCTCGTACGCTTCGCGGCGAACCAGATGCCTGCCAGTGTCATCGATCACCCCGGCCGATTCCCGTTGGGCACGGCGAAGCACTTCCTCGCCAACCGCCACCGGATTGTACCAGGAGGGACGGCACTGGAATGCCAGGAGCATGGACAGGCCGACCGCACCCGAGACGAGCGACCATACGAGCAGAATGCGACGAATCACGCGCTTGCGGACGGATCGCTTTCCCGGTGCCGGTTCGCTTTCGCGCATGATCTCCTGCCGTCCTTTGCAAGCAACTGTCGAACGTCGTCTTCGCGCCCATGTCCAAATTGACGATACGACGCGGCATAACCTACAATGCAAAGCCCCGGATCGAAAGCCGATGGCCAAGGCGCATGGAGCCTGATCCATCGTGCTTCGCGCGCCCTGTCGCAGCGGCATGGCCGGCGTACTGCGCCCGACGCGGGCGCCCAGTTTACCAGAGGTCAGTCTTGTTCACCCGCGGAACCGGATGGATCATCGTTCCATTGTGGATCTTGGCGATGAGCTGGCTCTTCGCCCGCGATGTCCTGCCGGGATGGATGGCACGCCCTGCTCCGCCGCTGAAGGTCACGGAATGGCTGCAAACCCAAGGTCGGAAAACGCAGTACACCATTGCAAACGACGACGGCCGCCTGGGGACAATGTGGACGGATTATACGATTGATGAAACGTCGATCCGGCGGACGGATCTTGTCTTCATCGAGCGATTCCCTTTACCCATCGCCCCCCTCCGGGTCACGACGGACGCCGTCTTCCAGGCGAACGGGATTCTCGACGAATTCACAGTTGAGGTGGAATATCCCAGCGGTCAACTGACACTTCATGGCGAGCGCTTTCATTCGGATTTCTCATTCACGCTCGCGGACGGACCGCTGCGTCGTTTGCAACGGACATTCAAGTTTCCGCTGACCGAGGGCACGCTCATCTCCGATGCGCTGAGCCCGTTCAGCTCGATGGCAGGACTCGAGGTCGGACAGCACTGGCGAATTCAGGTCTTCAACCCGGTGGCTGTCCTGACGGGATTGGGTGAGAGGTTCCGCTCCGTCGTGGTGAAAGTCACCGGACGGGAATTCGTGAGTACAAACATGGGAAGGGCGGAGTGTTTCGTGCTGGAAGCCTTGGGCGCCAAGGCCTGGGTGGATGACAAGGGCACGGTCCATCGACAGGAAGTGGAGCTCGGTATCGGAGGGCGCATTCGCATCGATCGCGAACCGCTATACGACGAGGACGCACGGGCCGCCGCACGGCGGTTTTCCTTCCGCTGAAACTGTAAGCAAGCCCGAGTATGCATTCCGAATTAAACGACATAGCCATACTTCTGGAAGGCGTTCGCAAGTCCTACGGGCGAAAGCTCGCCGTCCGCGAACTCAGCCTGTCCGTCCCCCGGGGGGAGCTCTTCGCCTTTCTGGGTCCCAATGGCGCGGGCAAGACGACGACCATCAAGATGATCGTCGGGCTGTTGCGCCCGGACGCGGGCAGAGTGCACGTCTGCGGCCATTCCATCGGGGAGAACGGACTCGCAGCGAAGGCCCAGCTTGCCTACGTGCCCGACTTGCCCTTTCTTTACGAAAAGCTCACGGGCCGAGAGTTCCTGTACTTCGTCGCGGAGATGTACGGCCTGTCGAATGCTCAGCGCGATCGCCGACTCGACCATCTCCTGCGGCGACTCGATGTCCTCGAGTTTCTGGATCAGCTCACCGAGAACTACAGCCATGGGATGAAGCAGAAGGTCGTTCTCGCGGCCGCGCTGCTCCATGACCCCGCCGTGCTGGTCATCGACGAGCCCATGGTCGGTCTCGATCCGCGCTCCATTCGCGCCGTCAAGGACCTGTTCGTGGAGCACACCCGCGCCGGCGGAACCGTATTCATGAGCACGCACACGCTGGACATTGCCGAAGCGGTGGCCGATCGCATCGGCATCATCAACCGCGGAGACCTCATCGCCATCGGCACGCTCGACGAGTTGCGCTCGCAGGCCCGACAGCAACAATCGCTGGAGGACATCTTCCTGCGACTGACGGAGACCCAGGCTGATGGCTGACGCCCCCCCTGCCACCCGCCCCATGCTCGGACTTCTCCTGAGGGTGCGCACCCGCTGTGTGAGAAACCGCATCCTGCAGGCCGTTGACGAAGCGCCCATGCGTCTCAGCCTCTCCGTGGTAATGATCGCCGTGATCTGGGTCGGGCTGTACGGGATGTTCTGGGGCGTGTTTCGGGAGCTGCGGCACACGCCGCTGGAGGCCACAGTCGCCTTTCCCCTGATATTCAACTTCTTCTTCGTGGCCATGCTTATTCTGCTGACGCTGTCCAACGCGGTCATCGTCTATTCCGCGCTGTTCAGCAAGAGCGAGTCCGCTTACCTGCTTTCCGCCCCGCTGGAACCGCTCGATGTCGTCACGTTGAAATATCTGGAGAGTCTCGTCCTCGCCAGTTGGGCCCTGGTTCTGCTCGGTATTCCACTGATGCTCGCCCTGGCCAGGCAGACGGACAATCCACTCTTCTATGTCCTTTTCCTGGTTTTTTTCATTGCTTTCATCCCGATCCCCGCGTCGCTGGGTCTGCTACTGGCCTGGCTCACGGCCGAGTATTTCCCGCGGAGGGTCTCGCAGGGCCTGTTCGTCGGCGTCGGCGTGGTCGCTGCGTTGCTCGTGCTTGCGGGCATCCGTTCGATGCAACTGGGCAACGAGGAAATCGAAGTCTGGCTCCGCGACTTCCAGTCCCGGATGGCGATCCTGCAGAGCGCGTTCATGCCCAACTACTGGGTGGCAGCCGGCATCGATGAAGCTATGCACGAGCGGTTCGAGAACGCCCTGCTCTACCTCGGCGTCACGGCCGCGAACGCGCTGTTTCTCAGTTGGATCGCGGTCCGGGTCGTTTCCGGCAGGTTGTTTCATGCCCTCGACCGGGCCGTAGCCGCCGGCGGTTCCCGGCGCCAGGCGGTTCGTTCCTCCGGCGGGCTTGCCGGACGGCTGTTCTCCTATCTGCCCTTGCCGCTGCGACTGATCGCCGCCAAGGACCTGCGCACGTTCTTCCGTGATCCGCTGCAATGGAGCCAGCTTGCCATTCTCTTCGGCCTGCTCGCCCTGTATCTGTCAAACATGCCCACGTTGCGCGCCAACCTCTCCGGATATGGTTGGTACCTGGCGATCCCATACCTCAATCTCTGCGCCGTGACCCTGATTCTGGCAACGTTTACGTGCCGGTTTGTGTTCCCCCTCGTGTCGCTGGAGGGGCAGACGCTCTGGCTCGTCGGACTTCTTCCCATGCCAAGAGGCAGCGTGCTCAGGGCCAAGTTCGCCTTCGCCATGACCGTCACAATGTCGGTTGGCCTAGCCGCGTTGATCCCCGCGATCATCGTGCTGGGCATGCAGCGAACCTGGGCCCTGATGCACTTCGGCCTGATCATCACGATGTGCTATGGTCTGTGCGGCGTCAGCGTGGGACTGGGCGCCCGGCTCCCCCAATTCCGCGAAACCAACCCGGCGCGCATCGCCAATGGCCTTGGAGGTACCATCAACCTGATGGTCTCGCTCGTTCTTGCGACCGGCGTTCTCGTCATGGCCGGCTGGGCGACCTACCGCGCCGGAAATCTGGCCGAGGACGCACCGCCGGATCGAATCTCGGCCCTGCTCTGTCTGGCGGGAATGGTCCTGGCCTACGCCGTGGGTCGCGGAGCCATGTCCCTGGGGCGGCGCCATTTCGAGCGAGTCGAAGTCTGATTCTCCCGACCGCTGGCTTTCCGATAATCAGGCTGCTTGCAACGCGGAACCGGTGCAAGCCGGTCGCATATTCCCGCCAGCGAATTCGTCTGCTACTCAAATGGGAGAACCAGGGCCCTCCGTGCCTAGAATCGAAGGAGGAGGGGGCTGATGCAGCGGGAGCCGATTCGCGACAATCATCGATGCAGTCATCACGCCATACGGACCGAATCGACCGGTAGCGACGACGGGACCGGCGATATGGCTCGCTTCAGCAGCGGTCCGGTCGATATGGACGCCGTCTTCCGGTCGCTGATCGAGCTTGAATGCCGCTGCGGGGCGCTTAGCCGATCCCGGCGCCGCCGCATCATTCAATATGGTGCCCAGCTTGGTTTGTCTCCCGTAGAACTCGGTGCATTGATCGATCAAGCCGTTCGAGCCCAATCGAAAAACACACATCGGCCGGGCGCGCTAAAGCTCCGCGCTGCGAAACGCGCCGTCAGCACTCCGGCCAACTCGGGGTGGGCCTGCGTCCTGCTCGGCACAGTGCTTCTGTTGTTGGGACTTTGGCTGAGTTGATTACGGCCGCGCCCTGCGTCACACCGGCGAAAGAGCGAGTCCAGACGGGGTACGTTCGTTGGCAGTCTGATTTTCGGATGGCGCTGGAGGACGGACTCGCCGCGCGGCACTCCGCGCCTAGCTGCTCGCCGCCGCCTGCGTCTGTTCGCGGGCAAGAACGCGCTGCACCAGGCGGCGATGGGCGCCAACTAGATCGCGGCAGATCAGTTCCACGCGGCGATTCATCTCCCGGCGATCGCGAACCATTCGTCGCACCAGCTCACGCAGCTTGCGGTGCCGTTGCACGTGACGGCGATGAAGATCCTGACCGAGCAGTGCCCGTTCCGCAGCGTCGAGCAGCTCCACCACGGGAAACGGCTTGATGAACAAGTCACGCACGCCAAGGCGCAGCGCCGCGAGCGTCTCGTCGCGCGAAGGATTGCCGCCCATGAGGATGATGGGTCGGCTGCTCAATACGCGAAGCTCCTCGCAGAGCTTCAGGATATTCTCGTTCGGCGGATCGAGGTCGGCGATGACCAGATCGTGCGGACTGCTCAACTCCACGTCGAGGCAGGTCGACGCATCCGGAACGCAGGTGATCTGCGCGTCGATGCGCCGACTCAGCGCAGCCACGATCAACTCCAGCAGGGCCGGATCGCCGACGACAAGCATGATCTTGGGGGCGCGCGGCGTCATCGGCTCACTCTCCCTTTCGGGGCAGTGAGCGCGCCATGAGCAGCACAAGCTAGGCGTCGGGGGTGATGTGCGCGGAACGCGCCTTGCTGCCTGCGGCGCAGGCGGGCAGCTCGACCGTGACAATCGTGCCGATTTGTGGCGTGGATCGAATCCAAATCTGTCCGCCGTTGATGTCCACCAGTCGATAGGACCGCGAGAGTCCCAGCCCCCGGCTACGACCGGCCGGGCGACTCGAGAAGAACGGATCGAAGGCATGCTCCAGAACTTCCGCCGTCATACCCGCGCCGTTGTCCTCGACGACAATCCGGACTGTCTCATCGGAAGACCGCGAGGGCGAGTTGACCACGATCCGGCGACGGGAAACGTCCGTAAACTCGACGGCGTTCGCCATGAGCGCATCCAGCACCGATTCCAGGTGCGTCGGATCGACCCAGACTGTGCTGGCACGGTCGGTCATCTGGATATCCAACTGCCCGTCTCTGAGGTCAAAGCGTGCTTGCCAGCGCTGCCGTCCGGCTTCGAGCACCGTCGCCACGACAACGGACTCGGGTTCGGGCGCGTCGGGCTTGGCAAAATCCATCAATTCCAGCACGATCTGGGAGGCCCGCCGCGCCTCGGACTCAATTAGCTCCAGCGTCCGCTTTCGCCGCGGATCACCTTCCGCGGTCTGGGCGATCTCCATCTGCGCCCGACCGCTGATCACGGCCAGCGGATTGTTCAGCTCGTGCGCCGCGCCCGCCGCCCACTGCGCAACCATATCCACGGTCCGGGCACGCACGAGCTCTCGTTGGGCCTCGTATAACCGCCGGTTCGCGTCCAGGAGCTCTTCGTTGGTTCTCTCGGCAATGTATCGCGCCTTGGCCGATGCCAGTGACAAGGCAAGCGTCCCCGCCAGCGCCCGCCACTCGGCCGTAGCCCCGCGAAGGTCGCCGATGTCATCCTCGGCACTCTGGAAAAGGACGGCGCCGCCCAATCCGGCCGCCTGCGGGAGCGGTAGCTGCCACAACGTTCCGTTCGGATAGGAGCCGGTGCAGAATCGCCACAGTGGCATGAACTCCCCCCCGGCCTGCTGCAGCGCATGGTCAAGAGCGAGGGAAGAGAGAGAGGCAAGAGCCTCTCCATACGCCAGCGCATCGAATGTTCCCGATCCGGCAGGCCAGGGTGAGTCCGCGGCTCCCGCAGCCGCTCCGTAAAATTGCCCGGTTCGTTCATCGGCTGCGATCACGACGACCGTGCCGACGCCCAACACCGAGCGCATGGATTCCGCGGCGGCGGCGCAAACTGCCGCAGGCTCGCTCTGCTCCGAGATAACCGCCGCGAAATCGCGAATGATGTCGAAACACTTCGCCCGGCGAGCAAGCTCGCGATTCCGCGCCTCAAGCTCACTATTCAATCGGAACAGATCACCGTTGGCTCGCTCCAACGACTCGGCGTACAACGTCCGGCTGACCTCTGTGTCGAGCCCGACGAATTCGCAATACTGTTCAATGGCGTCAGGCAGACGGCGGGCCACGTCGTCCAGCTCTTCCGGCGACACGCCCAGCCGCGCCGCCCGCTCCAGCACCTCGTGGTGTCCCGCCGATCCGGATAGACCGATGTACTGCCGTCGGACCAGTCCGTCAGCAACCTGGACCAAGGCGACCAAGGCCGGGTTCTCGGTCGCCGCCGGCAGTGCCTCGCAGACGTGGTGATGGAGCCACGTGCACTCAATGATGGCTGCGGGCAGTCCCCACCGGCTCGTCAGGCGCTTTCCCGCGATGGTGTGATCAATTCCCAGGACCTCTCGCTCCGCGTCGCACAAATTCCCGTGAAATCGCTCCATGCGATCGAGGACCCGCGCGTATGCCTTCGGAGCCACGGCGTCCAACGCCATCTTTCCAATGTCGTGGAGCAAGCCGCCAACAAACGCCTCAGCCACGTCAGACTTCGGACGCGTATCCGATGCCAGCATTTCGGCGGCGCAGGCCACGGCCAAGCTGTGCTTCCAGAGATCGCGCCGAGCCCGTCTGGCCCTGTCCTCGTCGGGGGGCGAAGGGATCGCGGCATAAATCGTGAGCGAAAGCACCAGGTTGCGGATGGCCCGAAAACCCAGCAGCCCCACGGCACGGTCAACGGTGATCGCCCGGTTGGCCACTCCCAGATCCGCCCGTCGGACCTGCCGCAACACGGCCGCGGTGAGCGCGGCGTCGGCCGTGATCAGGCGCACCACCTCCTCCATGCGGCAATCGGGATCGGTTGTCACTGAAAGCAGTCGTACGGCTACGGACGGGAGCGTCGGAAGTCGATCAACCTGCGCGAGCAGTCGCTCCGCATGCGCGTCATTACGCGACGGAAGAGGGCGCGTGGACTCGGCGGTGGTACTCATGCCCGGTGTGCTGTCCGGAGTCTGTGATGACCTACTGGGCGCTGACCAACTGCTCAATGCGCTCGATCACATGGTTGATATCGAACGGCTTGCGAATGAACTCATCCGCACCGGCCGCCATGAGCTCGTTCACCTCATCTGGATCGGCAACACCGCTGATGGCGATGATCTTGATGTGCTCGTAGCTGGGATTGGCCCGGATCGTCCGGCAGACCCCCGTTCCGTTCACGTCGGGCAACTTGAAGTCCAATAACAGAACATCCGGCTTGAACTGCTCGGTAAAAATGCCCGCCTGGTAGCCTGAGTTCGCAGTGGCCACCTCGAACCGCCCGTCCCGTTCCAGCAATTCCTGGAACATGTCCACAATGGCGGGATCGTCATCCACGACAAGGACGCGCTTTTTTCCGCTTTCCAGCGCATCCAGCGGGATGTGGTTCTGCTTCATAAATTGGATCAGCGACTCGCGGGGAATCCTGCGGAAGCGTGAACCCGGCACACGGAAACCCTTCAGGCGTCCGCTGTCGAAGCACCGGATCACCGTTTGCTGGCTCACTTTGCAGATGGCGGCAACCTCGCCCGTGGTGAAAACGGTCTTGCTGCGATGGTTTTCCATGGCGCTCCCCTCCGTTTGGCTGCCTTGGGAATCTCGGACGTTCATATTAGCCAGCTTCCCCATATTCCCTATACGATACATACGGAGGCGTCATCGGTCAACGAAAAAGATGACGGGGGCACTGTACCGGGTTCTGGGGGTACCTGGGCACGGCGGGGATTTGGGCGATTTATTGGAATTACGCCACCGGAACCGTACCGTCCTCGGTCCGTCGACGGCGACGTCCGCCGCTCAGCGCCACCCAAAGGACGGTTACGTCGGCCGGGTTGATTCCGCTGATCCGCGATGCCTGCCCCAGGGTCCGGGGGGCGACTGCCGCCAGGCGTTCACGAGCCTCGGCCCGAAGCCCGCTGAGTCTCGCGTAGTTGAGACGTTCCGGAATCACCATGGACTCCAGGCGTGACATCCGCTCGACGTGCCGCGCCTGGCGATCGACGTAGCCGCGATAACGGACGCCGATCAATACACGCTCCAAAACATCGCTGCAGACAGGTCGGGAAGGCCCGGACCCAAGGAGTCGGGCGGCGACCGCAAGATCCTCTTCGTTTCCGCAGAGCTGGGAGAGGATCCGCGCGTTGCCTCGGGACAAACCAAGCCGCTGCTCCAGCTCGTCGACAAGCGCCTCCCGCTCCGTGAAGCGCTCCCAACGAATATCATCAACGAGCCTCAAGCGACGGCCGACCGGCGTCAGGCGCTCGTCGGCATTGTCGGACCGCAACAGGAGACGAAACTCGGCCCGGGATGTGAACATCCGATAGGGTTCAGTCGGCGGGCGGGTCACGAGGTCGTCGATCATGACGCCGATGTAGGCCTGATCCCGACGAAGGACCAGCGGCTCGGCGTCACGAAGAAACTGAACCGCGTTAACTCCGGCAACGATCCCCTGACCGGCTGCTTCTTCGTACCCGCTCGTTCCGTTGATCTGTCCCGCCAGGAAAAGCCCCGAAACGAGCTTGGTCTCCAGCGACGACTTCGTCTGGTGCGTGGGGACGAAGTCGTATTCGACGGCGTACCCGTATTGGAGAATCCGTGCCTGCTGCAAACCCGGAATCCGGCGGACCATGTCATCCTGGACGTCACCCGGGAGGGATGTGCTGATGCCGTTGCAGTACACGCGCTCGTTGTCGTAGCCCTCCGGTTCAAGGAAGACCTGGTGCCGGGACTTGTCGGCAAAGCGCACCACCTTGTCCTCGATACTCGGGCAATATCGCGGGCCGCGCGATTCGATTTGCCCGCTGTACATCGGAGCACGGTGCAGATTGGCGCGGATTGGGACATGGACTTCCTCATTCGTCCAGGTAATCCAGCAGTTGACCTGCGGCTGGAGAATGGCGTCGGTCATCGCGGAGAACGGCGTGGGAAACTCGTCTCCGTACTGCACCTCGACCTGGGAATAATCAATCGAGTCCCGATGAACCCGGGGCGGCGTTCCGGTTTTGAGTCGCCCGAGTTCGAACCCCAGCGATCGTAATGAATCGCTGAGCCCCACCGCGCTCTGTTCCCCAACACGCCCACCTTCAACCCTCTGCGGTCCGCAGTGCATCAGCGCCCGAAGGAACGTACCGGTGGTGACAATGACCGCCCGAGCGTTGAGCCTCCGGCCGTCGGCAAGGATTAGGCCCCTGACGCGGTGCTTGGGCCCGCGCGTGGAGGTGGCGCAATCACCCGACGAAGACGCAATTTCGGGAGATACGTCGAGATCATCTGAGGGGATCTCGTCGGCCAAGATTTGCTCGACCGATCCTTCAATGATCTCCAGTGATCGGGCCCGGCAGAGGAGCTCCTGGACGACATGCGGATAGCCGTGACGATCGGCTTGGGCGCGAGGAGCCCAGACCGCCGGCCCCTTGCGACGGTTGAGCATGCGGAACTGAATGCCGGCGGCGTCGCTGGCCAGGCCCATCAGCCCACCGAGGGCGTCGACCTCCCGGACCATTTGCCCCTTGCCGATCCCGCCGATCGCCGGGTTGCAAGACATCCGCCCGATGGCCTCGCGCTGCATCGTGACCAGGGCAACTTCGGCTCCCGCGCGCGCCGCCGCCCAAGCGGCCTCGATGCCCGCGTGTCCGCCTCCGATGACGATGATGTCGTACGTATTGCGCACCCTTGAACAACCACCCCCTGTTGGATCGATGGATTCCGTGACTCCCGGCGAGGGATGGTATCGCCAACGGAGGCGATTGTTCAAGGTGGCTGGATCAGACTGCAGCACTGATCATCGCAAAAACCGGGATGCCAACATTCCTATCGAGCAGCGGCTGCGCCCCAATTTGAATGCCTTCGCTGGACAGGCGGGCGCCGGACGATATCGTCGGGTCCCATGTCCCGAACCGAGAATGTACCGGAGCGCCCGGCGGCTCACACCGCCCTCGCCTTACGGGCGGCACTGGGCATCGCCCTCTTGTCCCTCGTGCTTTTCGTGGTAACTCAGGCACCCGAGGTCCAGCCCGGTGATTCAGCCGAACTGGCGCTGGTGGCCCATGAACTGGGCATTACGCATCCCCCCGGCTACCCGCTCCATACATTCACGGGGAAGGGGTTCGCCTGGATGTTCGGCGACCCCGCCCGCGGAACGCGCATGCTCTCCGCCGTGTCGACGGCCGGCGCGGTGGCGCTGCTGTGCCTGATCGCGATTCGCCTGACCGGAAGCGTCAGCGCCGGCGCTCGAGCGGCCGGCGTGCTGGCAGTGGTCCCCGCGATCTGGAGTTCCGCGGTCATCACCGAGATTTACAGCGTCAACCTCTTCTTCGTCGCACTGAGCCTGCTGCTGTTTCTTCGCTGGGCGGAAAGGCCAGTCCTGTCGCGCGGGCTGGCGGCGGGAGCGGTGCTGGGACTGTCACTGGGAAGCGGCCTCGCCAATCTGCTGATGCTCCCGGGATTCCTGGTGCTGTTCTTCGGTGTTCGCCCCATCCGATGGCGACAGGGGCTGCTTACGGCGGCGATGTTCGTCGCGTCGGGAGCACTGATCGAGAGTTGGAACTACTTCCGCGCCGCTTCGTACCTGCCGCTGGGCACGCAATATGTCCCGAATACTCTGGGCGGATTGCTCCGCTATCTCAGCGGAGCCCAATTTGGTACGACTATGGTCCAGCCGCCGGGTTTCTATCTTGGCCGGCTGATCGAGCACGGCCTGCACGTCCTCGCCTCGCTCTCATGGATTGGGATCATTCCAGCAGCGATTGGCGTCGCCGTGCTCTGGGGACGCTCCCGGGGGCTCGTCATCTCCTTGGGATTGATGTTCGCCGGCAATTTCCTCTACTTCACCGGCCATCCGTGGGTGGACTACCAGGAGATGATCAATCCGTCCTACTTCCTGATCTGCCTATTCCTGGCTTGCGGACTCGCGTGGATGCAACAACGGAAGCGACGTTTCTGGGAAGCAGCGGGAACCGCGATTCCCATTATCGTTACGGCGTGGCTGCTTGTTGTCGGACTCTTTGATCATCCGCCGCAGTCAACCGCGCGGCCCGTAACCAGCTTCGTTACCGCATCGCTGGAGCGGTTTCCGCCTGACGCGGTGGCCGTTTGCGACTGGTACAAATTCGCACCGATGGTCTACTTTCAGCGTGTTCACGGCATGCGGCCGGACGTCACGCTCGTTGAAGCCATCCGCCAGCCGCGGCGGTACGCATGGGGGATGGTGGACGACGCGTGGACCTTTGCGGAGGAATCGGCAGCGACACGGCCGGTATTTGTCGACTCGATTCCACCGGTTACGACTCCGGGCGATGCTGCGAATGTATCAGCTCCGGCAGGCTGGTTCGCACTGCCAATGTCGACTCCGTAGTCGTCCGCGCCCATGGAGACGAATGCGGGCTCATTGCATCCATGCCGAAACCACGAAGATCGAAGAAATCGTCAGAAGCGCAAGCGCTTGGATGTAGCGGCGATGAAGAAACCGGCGGTCATTTTCGCCGAGATTCTTCTCGGAAAACGGCGCCATTCCCGGTATCCGCTGAAAGATCCACCAGCCGCGAACGGCAATTGCGGTTCCTGTGATCAAGGCAACCGCGGGAAAGAACGCTGCAACGGCCGAAGGAATCAGCAGTAAGGGCATGAGCAAGAACATGGGAATCGGCCCGAACCCCGAACCGAGTGGCGTCGGATCGCCCAGACGCCGGGCTACGGCGACCGCAACGACCAGTCCCGCGAACGCGATGGCCAGGGTCATCAACGAACCTTGGGATGCCGGATCGATGAGCGGCGCCAGCAATATGGCGATGGAAAATGTCGCGAGACGATTAACGTGTCGGCATGCCCGATCGCGCTCCACTGCTTCGGCCACACTGACGGAACGCACACCGCGATGGTCGTATCCGAACCCGCATTCCGGGCATTGCCTCTCGGGGATCTCTCGCAGGTTGTAGCCGCAGTGAGGACAATAGAGGTCTTCACCGGGCAGTGAGTCCGCAGCGCCGCTCACCCCAGCGCTCTCTGCCTGACTGAAATCCGCCAATCGCGAGGACATTTCGCCCCGACGGAATTGAGCAGACCGATCGATGCCTAGGACTCCAGTTCGCGACAGCGCCGCCCGAGTTCAAGAAAGTACTCGACTTCCTCGTCGGTCATGTCCACGTCGCGGCGGGCCATGACCCTGGTGGCCACGTCCAGCAGTTTCTCGACGTCGCCCGCGCGCAGGCCCTCCTCCGCCAGCCATCCGAACGAAGGTACGAATGACGGAACCAGGCGCGTCGTCGCCACGCAGGCGGCCATGCCGATCACGCAGCCGGTCGGCAGACTGGCGTTGATGCCCACTTTGGCGTGGTCGCCGATGATCGAGCCGAGGAACGTCTCGCCGGTATCCGCCTCGCCGATCGGCAGCCGGACGCGAACCGATCCGTACGTATTCTTCAAATCAGAATTCGTGCACCCTGCGCCGAGATTGACCCAGCTGCCCACGTACGAATGCCCGAGGAAGCCTTCGTGCTGCTTGTTGCTGTAGCCGTCGATGACGCAGCCGTGTACCTCGCCGGCGATGCGACAGACCGGTCCGATGGCATTTCCTCCGTGGAGGTACGCGCGTGGATGGACGCGCGTGCCCGGACCGACGTACAACGGGCCCTGGAGCACAGCCAGCGCTCCGACGTGTACGTCGTGGCTCAGGTAGATGGGGCCCCCCGTCGAGTCCAGCACGGCCGTTCGGTGCACATGACTCCGTTGCCCGACATGCAGACGTGCGGGATTATCCATCGACGCGGGATCGACTTCGCCGTCGATCAGCGCGTCACCTTCGTGCCAGTCCCCTTCGATCAGGCGGCCTACGTCGCGAATCAAATCCCAGGGGAATCGAATCATCTGCCCCTGCAATGAAACGCGCGGCACTTTGGCGAGGGCCTCACCCGACGTCCCGGGATCGAGGAGCGTCTCGGCGCTGAGCCGCGACGCCAAGGCCTCGTCACAGGAGACGACGGCGATCTCGCCGTCGACCATCCCCACGCATGGTGGCTGCGGAAGCGAGCCAGTACCGTCGAACAACCAGCGCGCATTAACGAGTATCGTGCCGCCGGATGCGGGACTATTGGCCGGCGCGCCGCACCGCTGCCGAGCGACATTCGCCATCCATGGCCGGCACCAAATACCGGCGACGGCTTGTCCGAGTTGCTGGGCGGTCCGATCCAGGATGATCTTGCGTCCCACGCGCAACTCGAAGAGGGACCGCCAATACGTCAGCGGGAGAAGTTGTTTCCAGCCGTGATCTTCAAAGAGAATGAGTTCGCTCATATCTGGTCCGCGCGGAAGCGAGCGCGCTCTGCCTGCGGCACCGGTGGAGATGCGCCGGGACCTTGCCGCGAAGTGGTCCCGTCAGCCGATGTGCTCAATTGTCCAAAAAAACGAGCCTGCGCCGAGGGGGCACAGGCTCTCTTGCAGTCCGAACGGGCAACCGTCGTAATGCCGGTAAGGGCGGTTGGCAGAACCCTTCGCTAAGGTGGGCGGCGTCACGGGTCGCGGACCGCCAGTCTCAAAGGGACCGGTACGTCGTTGATGACCGTCGTATTGTCGCCCTTGGGTTCCGCATCGGTTCGGCCAATGAATGCCCTCGGTCGAGCATGAAAGCCGCTCCGATCAGACCGAATCATTATATCACTCGCACCGGTCGGGCAGAAAGAAAAACGGACGTTTTTTGCTGCCGACCGGGACTCCACTCTTAACGATTTCGTCATTTTCTGCTGCGGAACTTGATCTCTCTTCGGGGGCACATTGCGGCAAAATCGCCCCCCGCGTGCGATCCGCCGCGCGTGGCCTAATCTTCACGATGGCAAACGTTTGTGTTCACCGAACAGGCGGGGACCATCCAGGGGATGTCGAGCCACCCTGTCGGAGTCTGGCCCGTCAAACTCTGCGGCCTATAATGCCGCCCGATCGGGCGGCCGAGTGTATCAGGTGGGAATCAACCGGCCGAACCCGGCAGTTTCGAAAGCAACCGTTCTCTCGCGAGGCCTTCTCATGTCGCAGGCATCGGAACACGCAACGAACTCCGGCGGCTGGCTCGAACAGACGGGTTTGCTGCACATATTTAGGGCTATTGGGCTCTCGCTCCAACCCGGAAAGCTGGGGCTCGCCCTGCTCACACTGATCCTGACCTTTCTGTTCGGCAGCCTCCTCGACGCCCTGTGGGCCATCCGCGGCGGCGTGGACAGCGCGGCCGTCGACCGCTTCATCGCCTCCAAGGAATTGGGCACCGAGTACGAGAGCCAGCCGGGCAATGCCGGCGTGTTCGAGGTCTGGCGTGAGCACACGCAACGGAAGATTTTCGGACTGTTCACATCGTCCATCCCCGGCGCATCGGTTGCCGAGGGGACGCCGCTTGGGGAGTACTTCGCCTACCACGCCCAGCGGGGGCCGCTTCGCAACATTGCCTCACTTGGCGTTGGAATCTGGTGGATGTGGGACCAACATCCCGCCTTCTTCCTGATCTTCTGGGCAGGCTGTCTCGTACTCTGGAGTTGGGGCGGCGGCGCCATCTGCCGGCTTGCCGCCGTTCAATTCGCCCAGGACGATAAGCTCACCGCTTCGCAGGGAATTGCCTACGCGCAGCGGCACCTCTTCAACGGGTTCATCCTCGCACCGTGCGTGCCGCTCTTCTTCGCCCTCCTGGGCGTGATCACGCTGGCGATCTTCGGTGCCGTACTTCGATTGCCCTTCATCGGGGATGTGCTCGCCGGCGTTTTTTTTCCTGTTGCCATTCTGGCGGGCTTTGCAGTAGCCACACTGATTATCGGATTGCTCGTCGGGGGACACCTCATGTGGCCGGCAGTTGCCGCGGAGGGCCAGGATGCCCTGGACGCATTCGCCCGCGCCCTCAACTATGCCTTCACCCGCGTGTGGAAAACGGCGATTTACGCAATTATCGCCCTCGTCCTCGCCAGTTTCTGCTGGGTGTTCATCAACCTTTTCACCTATTTGGCGCTGTATATCAGCCACGAAGTCATCCACTTCGGTGCCTCATGGTGGGAACGGGGAACCGTCGTCGAGCCCGCCAACAAGCTTGATCTGCTGTGGAGTCTAAAGGGACCGAGCGCGCTCTATACATGGCCGGAAGGCAGCCATCTCGCTTGGTACGAGTACATCTCCGCATTCTTCATCGGCCTGACCGTGCTTCTGGTCATTGGACTTATGTTCTCGTTTCTGATCTCGTTCTATTTTTGCAGCGCCACGATTCTCTACTTCCTCCTTCGCCGCGATGTGGACAAGGTCGACCTCGGGGAGATCTACCTCGAAGAGACCATCGGCGGTGACGCGGAACGTGTCACGCAACAACTGGCCTCCGCAAAGAGTGAACCAGGCGGCGCCGAATCCGGACCGGCCACATCAGCTTCGGAAAACGACTGAGACTCGTCGCACATCCGAACGAACCACGGCGAATCCGCCGATTGCGGTCAACCGGTCCTCCCACCGAGGCCGATAACCCTCGTGGGTACCCAACTCGGTCGACGCTGCGTTGTGTGCGAAGGGTCGCGAGTTTCGAGCGGGAGGGCGTGGTCTTGCGAAGAATCGGTGTTCTCAGCGTTGGAAGCGGATGGTGGATCGACGCCTGCCGTGCGGCCAGCTTGGACCACGCGATCGTCGGTGATGACTCTCTGTTCGAAGGCAACCTTTATGCCGCTGACCTTCAGGCCCGGGTTGGCCGCGGAAGTGCCATCGACAGGCAGCTTTCGCAGCAAGGGGTCGATTTCCTGCTTGATTGCGGCGGCGCGGGGCTGACCTTCGCGGCCAACCCCGACCGCGAAAATGACTACCTGCTCCTCCATGAACGATGCGGAAAGCGCCTGGTTTCGCACATTATCGACCCGCTGGTCACGACTTTTCAGGGATTGCCCTGGCCAGCTGTCTGGCAGTGCCTGCAGAGCGGTACGTGGACCAAGGCCGTATGGGACAAAGCCCAGGCGCGAGAACTCTTGCGGTTCGGCGTGCCCAATGTCTGCCATTTGCCGATGGCCGCGCCGGACCGCGACTACGATACGACGCCCATCGACCCCGGCCAGCAGCGCCCCGTTGTCGCCTTTGTCGGCGGCCAGAACACCACCTATTTCTCTTCCAATGCCGCCGTCCCAACGGGGTCATTGCTTCCCGGAACGATTGCCCATGCCGTCCGAGGCGACCTCGGAGCCTACACGTTCGACGAAATCTACCACGATCTCTTCTCGCTCGGCGAGGCGCCCCAACCCGATGACGAGCCTCGCCGCAGGCTGGAGAAGATCGTGCAGTTCTACAACGCCAAACTGTTCTTCAACGCCGCGCTCTGCCTGCGGAATCGCGACCGTTACGTCCTCTTCCTGGCGCGGCGACTCGAGAACGTCTTCGATTTGGTTGGCACCGGCTGGGACAAGGCCTACGGCATTCCGTGCCGCTCGCAGTACGCCACCACGAATGAATACCTCGCCAGCTTCCGACAGTCCGCCATCAACCTGAACTTCGTCAACGGGAACGCTGAGACCGGCCTGAACATGCGGCACTTCGAAATCACCGCTTCCGGCGGATTCATGCTCTGCGCCGACCAGCCCGAACTTCGTGAGTGCTTCACGCCCGGGAAGGAATGCGCCGTATTCACCGGCGAGTCCGACCTGTTGGAGAAGATCGGTTACTATCTCTCTCATCCGGCTGAGCGCGCCGACATCGCCCTGGCCGGACAGCGCCGCACGCTGAGGCAACATCTTTACAGCCACCGCCTGCGCAAGTTGATTACCTTCATCGAAGACGCGTCTGGCGGTGGACGCGACGCTCATGCCGAAAGCGCTCGCGATCGAGAACCCGCGATGGAGAGGCGTTGATGGTCCGCCGTCCGCTGCGTATCGCCACGACCGGACAGCTCGAGCAGTCCGTACGCGAGGCCGGCTTCGAAGCCTACCGCGTGCCCCTGGACGATGCCGGACTCGACTTTCACCGCCCCCTCACGCAGCGACTTGCCGACGGCGCTGTTTTGCGCCCCTTCCTCGAAAAGCATGACATCGACATGCTTCTCGATCACAACACCGAGACCATGACTCTTGTACCCGTCGAAGGCGACAAAGAGCGGTTCGCCATGACCGCGGCCGTCATGGGCATTCCCTACGTAGCCTCCTATCTCGACCCCGTTACGTCTACCATGCAGCGCGTGCCGTGGGCGGATCACTGGCAGCTGCTCGAGAGTCCTGATTGGATCAAATGGATCTTTGAAACCGCACATGGCGACGAGCTGCGTAAGCTCGGCGTGCCGCAGGTCCTCATGCTTCCCATGGCCGCGGCGAACCGACCGTACGACACCAGCCCACCGCCGGAACCCGACGCCGGCCCTGTGGTGGCGTTCATGGGTCATCCGGCGTCTTCCTGGTTCCACAACAATCAGTCCATCGGCTCCCGAGACCTGTTCGCCGGGCTCACCGCCGCTGCCGTGCGCGCCGATATGCCCGACCTGGCTTTCCACAATATCTATTTCGATCTCCACGATTTTGCCACACCACCGATGCCAACGGAGGATTTTGCCGCGCGGGTGCGGAAGTCCGCTGAGTATTTCAGCCAGAAGTTCGCCTACAACGCCTATCTCGCGGTCCGTCAGCGCGACCGCTTCGCTCGATTTCTCAAGAACAAGTTGGGCGACCTGTTCGAACTCGTTGGTGATCACTGGGAAGAGTACTACGGACTTCCCCATACGCCGCGCATCTGGGACATGAGTGTCCTGCACCAGCGTATGCGCCGTGTCCCGATCTGCCTGAATCTCATGAAGGGCTGCCTGGAAAGCGGATTGAACATTCGCCATTTCGAGATTACTGCCAACGGCGGCTTCATGTTGACCTACGAGACACCGGAGCTGCACCAGTGTTTCAAGGTCGGCGAAGAATGTGATGTCTTCCGGAGCGAAGCCGAGCTACTCGAAAAGATCCAGTATTACCTCGCCCATCCGCAGCGCCGACGGGAGATCGCCCTGGCCGGACAGAGAAGGACGCTGTCCGAACATCTCTACAGCCACCGAATCACACGTGTCGTCGAATTGCTTCGCGATCGCGGCCTGCTTCCGCACCCGCCGATGGACAGCGAATGGCAGGCGGAGCCGGTCTCGCATTCAACCGCCGCAGCCTCCGTCAGAGATTAGCTGCTGGCCGATCGATATTTCCGCAATGCCAGACGACTCACCACCGACGAAAGTCCCACCAACAATATCGCCACGAGCATTACGTAGCCGACCATCCCGGCACTGAATGTCCGCACCATGACATTGGCCGGCAGATTGGACACCATGAGGATGGGAATCACGAACACCAGCGCAAACCAGAGCACGCCCCCTGCAAACCTCTGGTAGATCTCCGCGGGATAGCGCGCCAGGCTGACGGCATAGAACCATAGATGATCCACACCCGTCTGGCGGATCAGCCAGATGCTGGTCATCGAGAACATGAATAATACGGAATAGAGAATCATCACGCCGCCGACAATCAAGAGTGCGAACATGGCAATTTGCCCGGTCGTGATCGGTCGACCCACGAGTGATCCCGCATAGACGCACAATCCGATTCCCACCGGCACATTGGCCAGCGCTGCATAATCGACTTGATGGAAACTCAGGAGAAACTGGGCATTGGCCGGTCGCACGAGCACGAAATCGAGGTTCCCCGTTCGTACCTGCTGGCTGATGCGCCAACAATTCCCGAAAAAGAACGTCTCGAACAAACTGGTTACGAGCATGTGCGTTCCCAGAAGGAACAGGTACTGCCCCTCACTCCAGCCCTGCACATGCGCCGTGTTCCGGAAAATGACATTCACGAAGATCAGCAGGAGGACAACCCAGCCGATTTCACTGGCGGCATTGACCAGGAAATGACCCCGGAAGCTCATCTCTCGAAGGAGGCTGTTCTTCCAGAAACGCAGGAGGATTCTGCCGTAGCGGGCTCGCAACCGATCTAACCCCCAAAGGCCGCATATCGCCGCAGTCCCATGGCCCAGGCAATCCGCATCAGCAGCAGCAGCGTTACCACCCATGCCGCCTGAACGGCAATCACGCCCATACTTTCCCGTACGCTCAGCTTTTGCAGCAGAATCAGCGTGGGGTAATAGGTTTCGTAGGCGAACGGCATCCAGGTCACGGCTTTCTGCACTACGGGTGGCAGCAGGCTCAGGGGAAACATATGTCCACTGAGAAAGTACTGTGCCGTCATGAAGACATGGACGAAGCTGGCAACTTCCAGAAACCAGAAACCGAGCATGCCGATCATCCCGTTTATTGCGAAACCGAGAAAGAAGGTCAGCACGCAGGAAAGCACGATAAGCAGGAACATCGTCGGCGTCGGCCAGCCGGGAAGGTAGTCCCGGCATATCCAGAAAATGATGGCGTAGGGTCCGGATGCCATCAGGAAGTAGACCGCTTTGTGGGCCATTCGTAAGGTCGTCTGATAGACGAGATAGTCGATGGGCTGAATGAGATACTTGCGGAGCTCGCCCTCCCGGATGTCCCCGGCGATCTCCGTCGCCAGACCGGGCATGGACCCGAAGGCCCGGTTGACCATGACCAGCAGGTAGTAGGCGACCATCTGCTGATAGCTTAGCCCGCCCACCATCTCCCGGTCGCCGCCGGTATAGATTGCCCGCCAGAGCAGAATCGTCGTGATAATGGGGATGAACCTGAGAAACGTGGATACGAAAAAGTCCACGCGGTAGACGAGGCGCTCGGACAGCGCCACGCGAAAGACAATCGCATACTTGGCAAGGGCGCGATACGACAAACTTCCGCCTCCTCAGATCGACCCCTGCCCAATCTCCTGGACTCCTCGCCGGGGCGAGCGAGTCTCTCCCGGTTCCGCAGCGCTCTCCGCAAACACGGCCGAGATGACTTCCTCAATCGGTGGATCGCCCACCCGCAAATCGATCACGTCGAAGGTCCGCAGGATTTCCCCTGCCCGCCGTGCGGATTCAGCGCGTGGCAGACGCAAGGTTACCTCCGGCGGACGGAGCGCAACCACCTCTCCGAACTCACGGATCGACTCGGGGAAGACGCCGTCGGCGAATCGGAGTGTAAGCAGTTTGTAGGCCGAGAATCGTGACACGATCTCGGCCAGCGGACCGTCATGCACGAGGCGGCCGTGGTTGATCACCATGACGCGGTCGCACAGCGCTTCGATGTCCTGCATGTAGTGGCTGGTCAGGAGTACCGTGACTCTTCGCCGCTCATTGTATTCGCGGAGGCAGCGCCGAATGGCTGACTGTGCCACCACATCCAGTCCAATCGTCGGCTCGTCCAGGAAGAGAATCTGCGGCGAGTGAAGCAGGGCTGCGATCAGCTCCATTTTCATTCGCTCGCCCAGGCTGAGTTCGCGCACCGGCTGGTCCAGAAGTCCCTGGACATTCAGCAGCGTGGTAAGCTCCTCCTGCACGGCAAGGAACTTCCGCTCCTCGATGTCGTAGATTTCCTTGTGCAGGCGAAACGACTCGGACGCGGGCAGATCCCACCAGAGCTGGTTTTTCTGCCCCATCAACAGGGCGAACTGCCGGCGATAGGCGTTCTTGCGCTCCCAGGGAACGAACCCGAGTACCTTCGCTTCCCCGCCGGTGGGGTAGATCAGCCCACTGAGCATTTTCAGCGTGGTGGTCTTTCCGGCACCGTTGGGGCCGAGGAAGCCCACCATCTCGCCTGGTTCAATCGTAAAATCGATCCCGCCGACGGCGCGCACCTCCTTGTAACGACGCACAAACAACGCCTTCAACGAAGCGGCGAGCCCTTGGGGCTTTTGGACCACCCGGTAGGTCTTTCGAAGATTGCGGACTTCAATTGCGGCCATGGAAAGTGATCCTAGACCGACCCCGGGCGGATCGCACGCCAACGCACCCGGCGAATCTTGACCGCCGAACCGGAACTCTCCGATACCTCCTGCCGATGAGTCCGCTACGTTCCTGCCTCTTGAACGCAGTCGTCGGAACTTGTATGTTATTGTCACGGCAGGTCAGAGGGCCGTCACGAAACCGGGCGCCTCGTTCACATCACACGGCGGACCGGCCGACAGTCTTCCAACTGCGCTTTTGCGTCGATCCTTGCATTTCGCGTTCGGCCGGAGGATGTCCGTGAAACGGCGCAAGAACAGCATGCGCCCAGACCTTGGGAGGCGCCCGCGGGACAAGATCCGTGCCGTCCGCTCCGATGGTCAAACCTCCCCACCATCCATCTGGAACGCCGCGCTGGCGGTTTTTGCCCTCGGCCTTCTCGTCCGTGTCCTTGCACTGTTTACTTTGGCCGATTCCCCGCTTCTCAGCGTCCTGATGGGCGATGCCCGGGCCTACGACCAGTGGGCAAGGGAGATTGCTGCTGGCGACTGGCTGGGTCGGGAGGTTTTCTATCAGGCGCCACTTTACCCCTACTCCGTTGGGTTGCTCTACAGTGTATTCGGCATCTGGCCGCTGATCGTTCGATGCGTCCAGGTGGTGCTGGGGGCCGCGGCATGTGCGATGCTCGTGCCGGTCGGCCGACACTTCTTTGACTTTCGAACGGGAGTCCTCTCGGGACTTCTGCTTGCCCTGTATCCACCCGCCATTTTCTTCGACCTGATCATCCAGAAAGCGGCGATTGCCTTGGTACTGCTCGTCCTCATGCTCTTCTCCCTCACGAGAATCCACACGGCGAAGAGCCTGTTCTGGTCTGCGGCAACCGGCGCGCTGCTCGGATTGCTCGTGCTCACACGTGAGAACGCAGTCGTTCTCCTGCCGATCGTCGTGCTTGCCGTTCTGCTGCGGCCACGCACGTCTGTCTCAACGCCTGCCGTGCCGATTGACGCCCACAACGATGAACCGCCCTCTGGCAGGTTCCTGGCGGCGGAGTCTTCCCGCGTGTCCTGGCGTGGGGCGCTGACGTCGACCGCCGTAATTGTCATCGCATTCCTCGTGATCCTCACGCCGGTCGCCTGGCGCAACTATTCGATCGGCGGCGTTCCGCTGCCCACGGCGTCGAACATGGGTGTGAACTTCTACATCGGCAACCACGCCGGAGCCTCGGGCCTGTACCAGCCCCTTCGCGGTTTCGGTGGCAACGCCAGCCAGGAAGCGGATGACGCCACCGTTCTTGCGCAAGAGGCACTGGGTCGTGAACTTGCACCGGCCGAGGTGTCCCGGTACTGGTTCGATCAGGGTATGCGATTCCTTCGAGAATCACCCGTGCAATGGGCGGGACTGCTTGCGCGAAAATGGATGCTGGTGTGGAACAAGGCCGAAGTCCCGGACACCGAAGCCATCGAAGCGTACGCGTCCGATTCCAGCATCCTCGCTGTCTTGGTGCCGTTCTGGCATTGGGGCGTGTTGCTTCCCGTGGCCGCGATGGGCGCCTGGCTTACACGCAAACGATGGTCCGACCTGCTGGTCCTTTATGCCATTCTTTTGGCACTGGCCGCCAGTATTTCCCTTTTCTTCGTCTTCGCCCGCTTCCGGCATCCGATGGCTGCCCCACTGGCGCTGCTGGCTGCCGCGGGGCTGACGATTTTGCCCGGCCTGGTCCGCCGCCGCCGATACACGGAACTTGCTGTCGGCGCTGGTTTCGCCGTCGTCGTCGCGGTGGCATCAAACTGGCCGGTTCTTCCCGCCGGATTTCAGCCCGAGGCGATAACCCGAACAAACCTCGGGAACGCCCTTCTGGAAGAGAACCGCTTCGAAGAAGCCGCCGCACAGCACCGCCGAGCCCTCACGCTTCGTCCCGGCTCGCCTGAAGCTCACTACGGACTTGGCCTTGCCCTCGCCAAACAGGGCGACGCGGATTCAGCGCTCGATCACTTCCTTGCCGTACTCGAACAAGTTCCCAATCACGCAGACACACACTACTTTGTCGGTCTGATCCGCCGCCGACAGGGTAACCTGGACGCCGCGCGGCGGCATTTCGAAGCCGCGATCGCTCTTCGGCCGGATCACGTCGATGCGCGCAACAACCTCGCCGCCATTTACGTCAAGGAGGGGCGCATCGACGAAGCCCGCCAACAGTATGAGTCCGCCCTCGCCACGAGCCCCGACCACGCTGACACGCATTACAATCTGGCCGGGCTCTTTGCCCGCCAAGGGAACCTCGACCAGGTCCGCTACCACCTCCGCGAGCTGCTTCGCGTCCGCCCGGACGATGCCGAGGCACGCACCATGCTGGCCAGGATCGAGTCCCAAACCGCGCCCTGAAACGCCCGTATTGCTTGGCCAGTCCCCGCAGCGAGGATCTCCGGCCCCCGTGGGTTTCGGCCTTCTGTCGCGTCTTCCTGATCGCGGACGAATGCGTTACAATGGCGGTTTTGTCCCCAAACCGGCAAGCATTATGAAGATTTCGGACATTCTCAGCGAGGACAGCCTACGAGTTCCTCTCGAGGCCAAGGACAAGACCGCCGCGATCACGGAACTCGTCGACGTGCTCCATCGCGGGCAGCGCATCGGCGATCGCGACGAGGTGCTCCGCGCCGTGCTCGATCGCGAACGGGTACGCTCCACGGGCATCGGTCATGGATTGGCTGTCCCTCACGGCAAGGCCCGCACCTGCTCACAGTTGGTCATGGCCGTGGGCAAGGCAGACACACCCATTGATTTTGCCAGCGCTGACCGCTTGCCCTGCGAGTTGATTATCCTCCTGGTAAGCCCGATCGACCAGACCGGTCCGCACATTCAGGCCCTCGCCCACATCAGTCGCATGTGGCTCAAACCCAGCCTGCGGATGGCGGTCAGTGAGGCGACCACCCCGGCCCAGCTCTACGAGGCCATTCGCCTGCACGAACAGGACTGATTCGGTTCCCCGTGACGATTTGATCGAATCGCTCGATTGCGAGTCGAAAACGAGACCTCACGCGAGGCTCGCGTTCGAGCCTTCGCGCACTATCGCTCACGCGCGATCCTTGCCGACCGCCTGCAATTGCTGCGCGAATCATCCGACCCCGTGTGCTACCCGCAATCCGAAGACAGTGAGTTTTTCCGATTGATGTAAATCTCTTCCAGTAAGCTACTTACGGCAACCAAGGTGTACCCGCACATCGCCGTTCGTTCCATGGTCAAGGTGGGATGGCACGCGCCTTGTCCTATGCGGCAGGCCGGGGATTGGAAATCGCTCCATGGGTGGAGCGTGCAGGAGTCAGCAGGATGCCGCGGACGGGCCAGGATCATCCGACTCGCACACGTGTCAACGATCTGGCACTCGACTGGGCCGGCATCGGCCGTTTGGTCCGCAGGCAGACGGCTCAAGCGGTGGCGGAGCATTACGGCATCGCCGCGAACGATGAACGTGTGAGCGATCCAGGTTTGCGGCCCCCGCCTCCGGCGGGAACGGCCGAGGCGGACAGGCGGAAGTAGGGCCATGAGCAGCTACGGATTCTGGCTTTCAGCGGCGGGTATGAAGATCAACGATCTTCGCCAGACGCTGCACGCCAACAACCTGGCCAACGCCCAAACGACGGGATTCAAGGAAGACCTCGCCGTGGTCATGGCTCGGCCCGTTGAGAGTCGCGAATCCGTGGACGGGTTTGGCTTTTCGCATCCCGTCCTGGACGGAATGTCCGGGGGCGCAGAGGTCATGCCGACCTTCCACAACTTCGCCCAGGGGAACATCGAGCGCACCAATCGAGCTCTGGACGTGGCTATCGAAGGAGACGGCTTCTTCGCAGTCAGCGATGGAACCGCAACCCGGTACACGAGAGACGGCGAGTTCACCATGAACCTGAACGGCGAACTCGTGCTATCGACCGGCGGTGGTCGGTGGCGGGTGCTCGATGCGGACGGGGCGACCATCCAGCTCGATCCGGCGGGTGGCACGGTGCGTATCTCCGATGACGGAACGATCCGTCAACGGAACGAAGTCGTCGGACAACTCGGCCTCCATGACACAGGCAATCGCCAGTCAATGCGCAAGTTCGGTGAGAATCTCTTCGACGCGGGGGTAGCGGAGATGCAGCCGGTTCCGGCGCATCTGCGATCCGAGTCGCGCGAGTCGTCGAACTACGATCCGCTGAAGGGACTGGCCATGATGATCGAGGCGTCGCGGGCGTATCAGCTCAACGCAACGCTGGTGCAGCTTCAGGACCAGGTGACCGGGCAGGCGGTTTCGACCGTTGGACGGGTCGCCTAGGAGTTGACGGGATATGGCGGTAACGGCGCTACATGCAGCAGCCTCTGGCATGCGGGCCCTTGACGAGAAGCTCAACGTGGTGGCCAACAATCTGGCCAACATCAACACGGTGGGCTTCAAACGCTCGCGGGTCAATTTCGAGGACCTGTTGTATCAGGTCAAACGCGAGCCGGGCGTGCTCAACGCACAGGATGAGCCGGTTCCGCACGGCATTCTCGTGGGAACCGGAGTGGCGGTATCGGGCACACAGCTCAATTTCGCACCAGGCTCCGTGGACCCCACCGATCGGCCTCTGGACTGGCTGATCGAGGGCGACGGGTTCTTTCAGGTGCTCACGATCCACGACGGTAACGAGATCACCGCGTACACGCGAGCCGGCGACTTCGCCCGAAATGCTGAAGGCAACGTCGTGCTGGGCAGCAGCAGCGGACCGGTCCTGGACCCCCCCATCTCGATTCCCGATGACGCCCTCGAAGTCGTCGTCGGCGGCAACGGCGAGGTCCGCGTCCGCCAGCAGGGAACCTCGACGCTCAACGCGATCGGGCAGATTGAGCTCGCCCGCTTTGTCAACCCCGAGGGCCTCAAACAGATCGGGCGGAATCTGTACATCGAAACGGACGCCTCCGGCACACCCCTCACGGGAACGCCGCAGACGGACGGACTGGGAACCGTACGTCAGGGGCAATTGGAACTGAGTAACGTCGACCCCGTGCGGGAACTGATCGACCTGATCACCACACAGCGGGCATTCGAACTGAACAGTCAGTCGATCCAGAGCGCTGACCAATCGCTCCAGATCGTGTCGAACCTTCGCCGGGCGTAGACGGCGCGTTGACAGGATGAATTGAGGGCTTGCGGGAGAAGCGGATTCTCCCGCCGCAAACGGAGCAGGACGCTCGTATGACGTGCAAGGATTGCCATTCTCACACCGGCAGACGCGTGCAGGGAGGCACGCCGAACCGGTGGGCTGGCGCAGCGATCGCATACACCGCGGTGATACTCGCTGCGGCACCGGCTCGGGCCGGGTCCATTCGCTTGTGGTCCGAGGCAGTCGTGGTCGACGATTCGGTTCGGCTCATCGACATGGCGGATTTGCAGGGATTGGATCGCGACGAGGCTGAGAAATTGAGCAACATCCATATCGCCCAGGCCCCGCCCGCGGGGGGTTCACGGATCATCGCACTTGACGCGGTTCGTGCCGCCCTGTCCAAATCCGGTGCCAACTTGGCGACACTAACCTTGAATGGAGCAACGCGCTGCACCGTCCGACGCCCCACGACGGGCGCAAGGCAGGCCGACTCCGGCCGGGAGTCCGCGAAGACCCGTCTCCCGGACGCCGGCTCGGGCGAAGCCGGAGCCACCGGACGGCAAGTTGAATCCGACGCCCGGACACTGCGACAGGCCGTTAAGCAGCACCTGACTGACGAACTCGGTCGATACGGCGGATCGATCGATGTGGTCTTTGATCGCGCCTCCGACCAGGTGCTCGATCTGACCAGCCCTCCCTTCGGATTTCAGATTCGTCGCCGCGGCGGCTCGCCGCTGGGACTGACCCCCCTGGAGATCGACGTTACCAACGACGGGCGGATCGTGCAGACCGTGCCCCTTGTCACGCAAGTCACCTTGCGCCGCGAATTCGTCTCGGCGGCGAAGGCCATTAATCAGGGTGCAACCGTACAGACGTCCGACCTGACCGTTTCGGAAGTCATTGTCGATCGGCTCGACGCGCCGTGGACGGACGACCCCGCCACGGTCGTCGGGCAGCGCGCTAAGCGGTTCATCCCCCAGGGAACGCTGCTTACCGCGGACCAGTTTGAGCCGGTCCCGTTGGTTCGTCGGGGAGAGCTCGTCACGTTGGAGTGTGTTTCCGGGGCGGTGACGATCGTCACCAGCGGAAGGGCGGAAGCGGATGGGCTCCTCGGCGAGAGCGTCCCGGTACGCGCCGCGGATGCGCGCCGCGTGCAATACGACGCGGTTGTAACCGGTCCGGGCGTGGTGCGCATCGGCGAATCGGCAGGATCTTCGACCCGTTTGGCATCCACGGAGAGGAATGCACCGTGAATCATCGCCGGCCCGCCCGAATCCCTTACGCGGCGCTCACGCTGGTCCTGACGGCGAGCGGCGCCGTGGCGCAGACATCATCCATTGGCGTGCGGGATCGGCAGGCCAAAGCCCAGGAACCCCCGCCCGTCACGCCCCGCGAAGCGCAGGCCGTGGCCCGGAATCCCGTCTATGACAAGTATTCGTGGACGACCTCGCCGGTGAAGCCGCCGAAGACGTATCGCCCCGGTGACCTGCTCACCATCATCGTTCGCCAGCAGCGTAGCTTTGAGGCGGAGTCAGACCTCAAGACGGACAAGAAGTGGGACGTGCGCAGCGAACTCGAGATGTTTCCGCAGCTCATCGGCGGACAGGTCGGCGCAGCCGTTTTCGATCGCGGCAAGCCCAACGTCGACTACCAGTTCAAGAACAAGCTCGACAGCAAGGGCGACACCAAGCGCGAGGACACGTTCACGACCCGGCTGACGGCCAAGATTCTGGATATCAAGCCGAACGGAACCCTCGTTCTGGAGGGACGGGCACGCGTGCAGCATGACGAGGAGATCAGCGAGATCACCATCGTGGGAACCTGCCGCAAGGATGACGTTACGGCAGACAACACGGTGCTGAGCACGCAGATCGCCGACCTTCAGATTGTCGTGCAAAACGAAGGCGCGCTTCGTTCGGCGTCCCAGCGCGGCTGGATTCCGAAGCTGATCGATCTGCTGCGGCCGATTTAGGCGAAGGAATCGAACGTTGAATGTGCGAGTGAATTGATTCAACAGGAATCGCGAATAAGGCCATGCTGAATCGAATCGTTATCCTGCTTGTCGCCTTGATGCCGTCCGGGGCACTTGGGCAGATCCCCACGGTGCGCGTCGGCGACGTGACCCACCTTCAGGGTCAGGGCACGAACGTCTTGATCGCCATGGGTCTGGTGACCGGACTTAACGGCACCGGCGATGGTGGCAAGTATCGCCCCGCGATGGACCAGCTTCGTACACTGCTGGCCGGGTTCGGCACCGACGTCCCGTCACTCGATGACCTCGCCGCCGCCAAAAACGTCGCTGTCGTATCGGTCGAAGTGACCATTCCCGAACACGGGGCACGCGAGGGAGAACTGCTCGACGTGTATGTCACGGCCCATGGCGCCAAGAGCCTCGCCGGCGGGAGATTGATCCCCACTCCACTGGTTTATCATGACAAGAACGTGCAGGGGCTCTTCGGATTCGCGTCGGGCATGATCGAGGTCTCGGACGATCTCCCCACGGCCGGTCGCATCCGCAACGGGGCGCGCATGGAGCAGGATGTTCTGACCAACGTGCTCGCCCGGGGCAGCGAACTCTTCGCCGCCGGATTCCGCCATCCATGGATCGAGACGGGAAAGCACTACATCACGCTGGTGCTCGATGACGCCCACGCGGGTTGGTCGCTGGCCGCGGCGATCGCTCAGGCGGTAGACAAGGAGCTGAGCATCTCCGCAGACGTGGATCGCGTCGCCCTGGCGCTGGACAGCAAGAACATCGTCGTGCTCGTCCCGGACCACCAGTTGGGTGACCCGGCCTCGTGGATCCGCGACGTCGAACGAACGCCGCTTCTGATGGAAAGCAATGAAGCCCGCGTCACGATCAACCGCCAGACGGGAACAATCGTGGTCACGGGAGACACGCGTTTGTCACCCATCATCATCTCGCAGCGCGGCATGACGGTAACCGTGGCGAACCCCGGTCCGGACGGCATCGTACCCATTCCGGAATTCGAGCGTCACGACTTCGTCCCCATGGATGTGGAAGCACAGCGGCTGCCCAACGTTCGCGACCTGCTGGAAGCGCTCAATCGACTCAAGGTGCCGTTCGAGGATCGTGTGGCGATTCTGGAAGAAATCCACCGGGCGGGAAAGCTCCACGCTCGAATTCTGTACGAAGGCTAGTCATGGAGATTCAGAGCAGCCAACCTCCCTTCGAGCTGATTCGAAGTGCCAAGCCGGCGCCGGACAAGCTGCGCCAACTCAGCGGCGAAATCGTCGGTTCGGTGTTCTACGGAAAGCTGCTCAAGACGATGCGGGAGAGCCCGCTCAAGGGGAAATACGGCCACGGCGGGCGCGGCGAGGAGGTCTTCTCCGCACAGCTTCACGAAATGTTGGCGGAACGCGCCGGCGCCGCCCAGGCGGACGGACTGGCCGATGCGCTCTACCGCCACCTGGCTGGAAAGACCGGCCGACTGCAGGCAGAAAGCGCCGCCTCGATGCAGGAGACAATCCATGCGTGAGTCAAACGCAAGTAATGGATCCAGTCCGATTCCGGAACTGCTCGGCACGCTGACACGACTCGAGCGGGCCCACGAACGTCTGGGCATGCTCATTGACCGCCACCTCCAGGCAGTACGAAAGGCCGACCTGAACACGATGCGCGCGACGCAGGAAGAAGCCCGCGAATTGGCAGAGTCAATCACCCAACACGATCAGGCGCGCCAACGGCAAATGGACTCCATAGCCCGATCGCACGGACTTGCGGTTCTCAGGAACAAACGAATCTCGCTTTCCGAATTGGCTGATCTTCTCGATGGCAACGATGCGCGGGCGCTTCGCACTGCCCGCGATCGACTTCGCAGTGTCGGCGGCGTAACCGCCCGCTTGCAGCGCGTCGCCACGGTGACGACGCGCGACCTGCTCGGCCATCTGAGCGCGGTGCTCTCATCCGTGCGACCCGCGGCGGCCAGAGTGGATACCTACGGGCAGTCTGGTGCCGTTGCCGCGGGTAGCGCGCCGCAGCTTGTGGACGCCTTGGGATAACGATCATGGGACTGCTCAACTCAGCCTTGCACGTCGGCAGCAGCGCGATCCTGACCTATCAGAACGCGCTGCAACTGGTGGGCAACAACATCAGCAACGCCGGCAACGAGGACTACACGCGGGTAACCCCTGATCTCGCCGCCTTGCAGGGTCAGGCGCTCCAGGGTGATCTGCACCCCGGCGCGGGCGTGGCCATGAGTGGGATCCAGCGCAACATCGATGAAGCCCTGGAGGGTCGCGTCCGTCTGGCGATCGGAGCCCAGGAATCTGTGACAGAGCAGCGCGGCGCACTATCGCGCGTCGAGTCGCTCTTCAATCAATTGGGTGGGACGGACGTCGCCTCCCGCCTCGCGGATTTCTTCAGCAATTTCGACGAAGTACGCAATCTGCCGGAGGACTCCGCCGTACGCGACCTTGCATTGACCAGCGCCCGGCAACTGGCCGAGTCGCTACGGAGCACGCGCAGCGAGCTCGTCCAGCTCGCCTCCGACTTCGACGAAGGAATTTCCGACCTCGTGACCAGCGCCAACTCGCTGGCCGAGAAAGTCGCCGAGCTCAACGAGGAGATCACCCGCGTCGAAGCGGGCAATGGCCAGGCCACGGCGCTTCGCGACCAGCGCGACGGGTTGCTCCGCGAGCTTGGCCGGCTGTTCGACGTAACCGTCCGCGAGCAGCCCAACGGAGCCATCAACGTCTACGTCGGCAGCGAGGCTCTCGTACAGGGCCGCTCCGTGCGGGAGTTGATCGCCGTACCCCGAACCGACGGCGAGACGACACGCACTGCGGTTCGCTTCGCGGACACCAACGCCGACGTGGATATTCGGGGTGGCAGACTTGCCGGGCTCATTGCCGCGCGAGACACGCACGCGCTCGGGCGAATCGCGGCGCTGGACGAACTGGCCCGAGCGGTAATTGGCGAGGTCAACGCCATTCACGCCGACGGGCAGGGATTGACGGGCTATCGCGCCGTCACCGGATCGTTCGATGTGCTGGCGACGAACGCCGCACTCGACAGCACCGCCGCCGGGCTGAACTTCCCGCCGACCTCGGGCAGCTTCTACGTCACCGTTCTCGACGACGCGACTTCGACTCCGGCCTCCTATCGTATCGACGTTCAGCTCGAAGGGAACGACACCGACACGACCCTGGAATCGCTCGTCGATTCGATCAACACCGAAGTCGACGGCGTGACCGCCTCGATCACGCCGGACCGCCGATTGCGACTGGTCGCTGACCAGGACCGCAGCTTCGTGTTCGGGTTCGATGGAAGCACCGCCCGAGCGGACACCTCCGGCGTGCTCGCCGCGCTGGGCGTCAATACGCTGTTCACCGGTTCGGACGCCACGAACATCGGCGTCAACGCATCGCTGCTGGAAGACCCGCGCCGACTGGGATCGGCGTCGGCCTTCCTGCCCGGCGACGGCACGACCGCCGGACGCATCGCGGCACTGGATACCACTGCTTCGCAGCGTCTCAGTGGCCAGACGCTCCTGGAATACTACAACGCCGTCGCCAATGACGTCGCGGTGTCGTCAGCGGCCGCGCAGGATGCCCAGGATGCCACGGGCACCGTGCTCAACTCCCTGCAATCGCAGCGGGAGAGCATCAGCGGTGTGAACCTCGACGAGGAAGCCATTGCCCTCGTCAAGTATCAGCGGGCGTTTCAGGGCGCATCGAGATTCGTAAGTGTTGTCGATCAGCTCATCAGCGAGCTGGTCTCGTTGATTCGCTAGCAGATAGGAGCGCGCGGGAGAACCCCGTCAGGAAGTCGTCGAAAGAACAGGTGAGCCACCATGGCCGTCGGACCCATCAATGTGACTCGATTGAGCAGCAACCTGCGGGCGGATTTCGTCATTCAGGCCTTGCGACAGAACCAGCTCGCCGTGTTCAACGAGCAGGCACGAATCGCCACCGGTCGGCAGTTCGCCTCGGCGGGCGATGATCCCGTCGCCGCTTCCCGCGCTGTCGATCTCTCCCAGGCACTCACCCGCAGCGACCAGTTCCTCACCAACCTGCGGCACGCGGACAACACGCTGGCCGCCGCCGACAGCGCCATGACCGAGGTCAACAGCCTGCTCATCGAGGCCCAGACTATTGCCAGCGACAACGTCAGCAATCTGACCAGCCGCGCAGAGCGTGAGTCGGTCGCCGATCTGATCGCCGGCATCCGGCGACAACTCCAGGACGTTGGCAATCGAGAATTCAACGGGCGGTTCTTATTCGCCGGCCGTGACACGACGCAGCGTCCGTTTGTCGATGCACTCGGCGGAATCGCCTATATCGGCGACACCGGCGACATCACCGTCCGCGTCGGCGAGGATGCCGATGCCTCGATCAACGTTCCTGGAAACATACTGTTCGATGCCCTCTCGGCTCGGATCGCCTCGGACGCCGACCTTACGCCGAACCTCACCGAGAATACGCGTCTCGACGAGCTCGGCGGAGCGACCGGCGCCGGCATCCGGACCGGCACACTCGTGTTCAATGAGCAAGGCGGCGCTGGCGTCTTTCGCGTCGACCTGGCTTCGGCCGATACGATTGGCGACATCGTCCAGCGGATCAACGATGCCGCCACGCAGGCCGGCGCCTCGGTCACGGCTTCGCTCGGTGACGAAGGCCTCGTCCTCACGCCGGGCAACTCGCCTGTCTCCGTAACCGACACAAGCACGGGACTTGTGGCCGCGCAGTTGGGAATCCTCACGCCAACCCCCTCGGGCACGGAAATTACCGGTGCGGCCTTGGGCGTTCGCATCACCCCGCTGACCTCCGTGGCGGATCTGGCCCGAGGCGCGGGCATCGATCTCGATTCCGGCCTCGTCATCACCAACGGGCTCAAGACAGTCACCGTCGACCTGAGCCAGGCTGAGACCGTCCAGGACATCCTCAACAGGATCAACAACGCCGGCGTGTTCGTGCTCGCCCGCATCAATGAAAGCGGCACGGCCATCAACATCTTCAACCAGGTCTCGGGCACGACGCTCAGCGTCGGCGAGAACGATGGCACCACTGCCGCCGACCTCGGCCTGCGTACCTTCAATGCCGCCACGACGCTTGACAGCCTGAACTTCGGGAAAGGTGTCACCCGCATCGAAGGTCAGGACGATTTCCGCATCACCGCCCGCGACGGCTCGACCATCGACGTGAACCTCGACGGTGCAGACACCATCGGCGATGTAATCCAGCGGATCAACGATGCCGCCCAGACCGCCGGCGTGAACATCACCGCGGAGCTCACGACGGTCGGCAATGGAATTGCCCTTCAGGATGCCACCGGCGGAACCGGCGACCTCCAGGTCAGCCTGCTGAACCAGTCAGCGGCGGCGCTCGATCTCGGCATCCTCGGCACGGTCACCGGTCCCGACCCCACCCTCGTCGGCGAGGATCGCGCCCTGGTCCGCACGGAAGGGGCCTTGGGCGCACTGGTGGAACTCGAAAACGCCCTGCGCGGGGATGACACGACGGGTATCACCCGCGCCGCCCAGCGACTCGAACGCTTTTCCAAGGAAGTGACGCGGGTACACGGAATCGTGGGGGCCCGCTCGCAGGCGATGCGCGATCGCTTCACGCAGATGGAAGACGCGGCTTCGGCCACGAAGGTCTTCCTCTCCGAAGTCCAGGACCTGGATTACGCCGAGGCGATCACGAAACTGCAATCGGCCGGCACGCAGCTTCAGGCGAGTCTCTCGACCAGCTCGCTCCTGCTGAACGTGTCGCTACTGGATTACCTGGGATGATCTTTCCGCACGGCGGCGAAGGTCATCATGAGACGGCTCAGAGCACGCGACATCCCCGTGGCCGGGAGTCGGCGGCTCGCAGAAAACGGACCGTAGTGGAGTGACGGAGCGGACGGACGTGTTTCGTTCGCGCGTCACCAAACCGGGACTCCCGAGCCCAATCGGAGGTCCGGCGCGGCGACGCCCGTTTCAGGAGAACAGGCCACGGGAGCGACGCGATGATCTTGCAGACATCACGTTTCGGGCAACTGGAGGTTGACGAACGACGGCTGATCGAATTCCCCGAGGGCATTCTGGGCTTTCCGCTTCAGAAGCGCTACGCCCTGGTGCAAACCGGGGAGGGAAGCGGGTTCTACTGGCTGCAGTCGGTGGACACCCCCGACCTGGCGTTTGTGGTCTGCGATCCGCGTCTTTTCGTGGCCGACTACCAGGTTCCGGTAAAGCTGGATGACCTCCAATCTATCGGACTTTCCGACCCGGGACGGGCCCAGGTGTTTGTCATCGTCAACAAGGTGAATGAGCTGTTGACCGGTAACTTCCAGGGTCCCGTAGTCGTCAACGTGGAAACGCGCCAGGCGCGTCAACTGGTCTTGAGTGACAAGCGGTATTCGACGCGTCACCCGCTCATGCGGCTCCCCAAGCCGATGGCGGTCAGCAAGTCCGCCTGAGATTCAGGTGGTCGGCACGGTACAAGCAGGCCTAGAATCGCCCGGAGTGGGAAACAGGCTTGCCACATCAGTGCCGCTGCAACCGACACTCGGTGGTTCGATTCGCAGGCGGTCGCCGGAAGCCGGATAGCTCGGCGGTCGCGCGGTATGCATCCCGCCCTTCGCGGGATGAGCTGCAACGGACGAACCACGCATCGGCATGGCAAGGAAGGAGCCGACTATGTTGGTGCTATCACGACAACGCGACGAGACGATCATGATTGGCGACGACGTGGAGATTACCGTCGTCGATATCCGCGGAGACAAGGTGCGGTTGGGAATCACCGCCCCGCGGCATATACAGGTGCATCGTAAGGAAGTTTACGAAGCCATTAAACGGGAGAATCAACAGGCGGCCCAGCTGCGCGTCGACGACGTCAGTCGGGCGGTCAACGGCGAGAACGGAAACGGCGCCGAACCGCGCATCGAACCGACCCGACCCAAGACCGACCCGAACCAGAAGTCCTGACCCAACGCAAGGAACGCGTGGAAAAGCCGGACTCTTCGACATTCAGAATCCGATGACACAGAATTGTCATCGGGGGTAATCAAGGAGGATTGCTCATGTCCCGGATCAACAGTAACGTACCGTCCCTCGTCGCCCAGCGGCACTTGCAGGATTCTCAGCACGCCCTGAGGCTTTCTCTGGAACGACTGTCCAGCGGACTCAAGATCAACCGCGGAGCGGACAACCCCGCCGGTTTGATCGTCTCCGAACGGCTCCGCTCGGAGATCTCTTCGGTCAACCAGGCCATTCGAAACTCCAGCCGCGCGATCAACGTCATCGCCACCACGGAAGGCGCCCTCGACGAGGTCGCCTCCCTGCTCACCGACATCAAGGCCCTGGTTATCGAGGCCGCCAACACCGGCGCCTTTTCCGATGACGAGATCAAGGCCAATCAGCTCCAGATCGACTTGTCCATCGATTCGATCACCCGCATCGCCAACACGACCAATTTCGCCGGACGAAAGCTGCTCAACGGGGAACTCGACTACGTCCTCAGCAGCGTGGACTCCACCCAACTGTCCGACGTGCAGGTACTCGGCGCCCGGTTCGGGACACGTTCCTTCGTGCCCGTAAATGTCAACGTCAGCCAGTCCGCCCAGCAGGCCCAGCTCACCTTCCCGTCGCCCGGCGTGGGCGCCAGTGGGGCCACGGTAACCTTGGCCGGACCCGACGGCATCATCACCCTCAGCTTCCCTGCCAGCCAGGCCAGCAACGAGATCGCTGACGCCATCAACGCCCGCACCGACGACACCGGCGTATTCGCCTCCGCCACAGGCGTCGGAGGATCCGCGGGACTGGTCATTCAGTCGCTCCAGTATGGAAGCAACGCCTTCGTGAGCGTCACCGCCCTGCCCAATAGCGCCGCTTTCGACGTTCAGGACCGCCAGGGCGGCGTCGTCACGCACACGGTCGGACGCGACGCGGAAGCCACCATCAACGGTGTCGCCACGACCTCTGACGGCCTCAAGCTCGGCGTCAGTGACAACACGCTTGCCGTTCAATTGGTCCTCGCCGAGGAATTTGGCAACGGGACCCTGCCGCTGGGCACGAGTTCCTTCGAGGTCACCGGCGGCGGCGCCCTCTTCCAGCTCGGGCCCGAGGTCAGCACGGTGCTGCAGGAGAACATCGCCGTCCGCAGCATGCAGGCCAATCGCCTCGGCAATGCGCTGGTGGGATACCTCGCCGATTTGAAGGACGGCCAGCGTTATGCACTGAACACCGGCAACCTCAAGGAGGCGTCGGACGTCATTGATGAAGTGATCACGCAGGTCGCCGTGCTTCGCGGTCGACTGGGCTCGTTCGAGCGCAATACGCTCCAGCCCAACATCAACCAGTTGCAGATCACGGCCGAAAACCTGACGTCGTCGCAGTCGGTCATTCGCGATACCGACTTCGCCGAGGAGACTTCCGAGCTCACGCGGGCACAAATTCTGGTTCAGGCGGGCAACAGCATTCTGGCCATCGCCAATGCCCAGTCCCAGAACGTGCTCCAATTGCTCGGCGGGTAAACACGGCTGACGTAACCGGGTGGCGGGTCGGACCCGCCGCCCGCGCGGGAAAGCGAGGTCTCGCGGTCCGGAGGCTGTCCTCCTTCCCGAACAACTTGTACCGGCCGGTGGGTGCGCCACCAGCGCAGCGCCCTGCCGGCCGGTTCCGTGCGCACCGCGGCGATCTGTCTCGCGCTCGCTGTTCGAGAAGCTCCCCAAGGGATATACTCCCCTTTACGAGAGTCGAGTTACTCCGCTACATGAGTGACATTGATATGACAGAGCTGACGATTGTTGCGCGATTCAACACCGCATGCAGGATCGTAATGGCATACTTGGCCCGGCGCGGCGGGGTGGGCGTGCTCTCGGTTCTGTCAGTCGCGGCGCTTTCGTCCGGCTGCGAGCGCAATCCGACCCCGAATACGCCCACTGGCGCAAAACCCGCATCAGCCTCGACCGCGTCCAGCAAGCCTGCGAATGCGCCGCGTGTGATCTTCCCGGAGGCGCTCCACTGCCCGGACGAGTCCGTGAACCACTTTGTGCTCGAAGCCATGCGCACGACGACGCAGGGCGACTACGACAATTACCGCCTGCTTTGGTCGGCCTTTGAAAAACCGATTTCACGACGGGAGTACGAAGAGGGCTGGTCGGCCGTTCAGGCCGTCAAGCTTCGCGCGCTCGAAAAAGTCAAAGTGGCTGGTCTGCCGAACCCGGAAAAAACCGGCAACGAGCTTGTGACGGTCTACTTGTTGGCCGCGGACGTTTCCATCGATCCCAACCACCGCCTGGCACGGCGCACTTCTCCCGAGCGCGACGTGATCCTGATGCTGATCTCCGAGAAAGGCCAATGGCGCCTGGCCGAACCACCTCCGCGCTTGAAGACGTGGTTGCGCGATCGCATCCAGCAGGATACGCCGCAGGCACCAGCCAGCGATCTGGCGAACGCAATCCGCGCCCAGACGCCGGACGAATAGGGCCGACACACGCAGCGCAGCCGCCCATTCGAACTCGCCGATCCACGGCAGGAATAACGACCTTTCTCGCTACGAATTCCATCGGCAAGAAGCCGTTTTTCTCTTGATTTCCGCTGAAAGATCGTGTATAGTAAAAGCGCAAGAGGTCGGTAGACCTCGTTCCGAACCAAGGTTCGGAACAGTAATTCTCTCGAAGCCTCGGGTGTGCCGCGCTGTTGCTGCGGTGTCGAGGCTTCTTTTATGCGCTCATGTCGCGAATTGCGCCGCAGTGTCAAGAACTTGGCACTGCAATTCACTGCGCCCGGGGCAATGCAAGTTCAGCGCCCAACGCCGCCCGCCACGGCGCTACATGTACATGCCGCCGTTGACGTTGATGACCTGTCCGGTCACGAACGAAGCCTTGGGATCGGCCAGGAACACCGCCGCGATCGCCACTTCGTCCGGCGTGCCCAGCCGGCCCACGGGCGTGAGCTCGCGAACGAACTCCAGTGCCTTCTCCGGTACCGCCGCCGTCATGTCCGTCTCGATGAATCCGGGGGCAATGGCGTTGACCGTGACACCCTTGGACGCGACCTCCCGCGCCAACGTCTTCGTGAACGCGATCAATCCCCCCTTCGCCACGGCATAGTTCGACTGCCCGAAGTTGCCCATCTGCGCGACGATCGACGATATGTTGATCACCCGCCCCCAGCCCGCCTTGGCCATCTCCGGAAGAATCCGTCCCGTCAAGTTGAACGGACCGTGCAGGTTAACCATGAGCACTTCCTCCCAGTGCTCCCGGCTCAGCTTGAGAAACGACCGGTCTCGTGTAATCCCCGCGTTATTGACCAGGACCTGGATCGGTCCGAGGTGGGCCTCGGCCTTGTCGACCATGGCGTCACACTGGGCCGAATCGGAAACATCCGCTCGAAGGGCAATCGCCCGGCGCCCCAGCTTGCGCACTTCTTCCGCGACACCCTCGGCAGCGGACTCACTGGAAACGTAGTTAACCACGACATCGCTCCCGGCCTCGGCCAGCGCCAAGGCTATGGCCCGTCCGATACCCCGAGACGATCCTGAAACCAGACTGACCTTGCCCGAAAGCATGACGCTCTCCTTTGTGGATGCCGCTAGAGAGGCGCAGATGTGCAGCAGCCGACCGCCTCTCCGATCGAACGGACGAGGGAATCGTGCGGCATGCGCAGGAGGCTGTCAATCAAAACAGCGCGATCCGATTTGTGCAAACGCGAAAACGGCAAGCTGATTTGCACGCGAATCGACGGTGGTCGCTTGTACGTGGCTGGTCTACGCCGACGGATGCCAGCCCGCATCCGCCCAGAGCCGACCGCTTACGGCCGAGTTCTTCAGCATGAAGCACACCGCGGAAGCGATCTCGTCCGGTCGGATCAAGCGCCGAAGCTGCGTGTGCGGAAGGATCTTGTCGCGAATCAGATCTTCTCCCAGCGCCTGAACCATCGCCGTGTCGGTGTAACCCGGGTGGATCATCGAGCAACGCACGCCGTGAAACACCGCTTCCGTGGCCAGTGTCGCCTGCGCGCCCTCCAGCCCGGCCTTGGACGTCGCATAGGAAATCTGGCCCCGGTTGCCCGCCGACGAGACCGAACCGATGAGGACAATGGCGCCCTGCATCGTCTCCTCCGGCACCCAGCGCCCCAGCCCGCGCCGCGCCCGGTCCATCGCCACCGAGGCAATCATTCGCATGGCCCAGTAGATCGGTGCGGTCAGGTTGATCTCGATGACACGGCGAAAGTCTTCCTCGCTGTAAATGTCCGGCTTGATGGTGCCGTTGTCCTGACGCACCTTCACGCTGAGGCGATCGCGCGTGATGCCGGCCGCGGGTACGCACAACGTCACCGGACCCAATCGCTGCTCCAGATCCGTATAGACATGCTCGCGGAAATCGGCGTGGGTCGTGTCTCCCCGATAGGGAAGCAATACATCCCGGCCGAACCCCGCATTCATCTCGGCGCAGACCGCCCCGACATTATCCGAAATGTCGACGACGCCAACCGCCTTGACGTGCTCCTCGGCAAGCTTCCGGCAGACCGCCCGTCCGATGCCGCTCGCCCCACCCGTGATAACCGCGATTCGATCTTTCAATTCCATGCGATGATTCCAGCTTGTTTCGCCCGGGACCGCGACTACGCCATCGGCTCCGATCGCTGAGCGAGCCAGTCCTTCACGCGCGGCCAGAGCTCTCGGTTGGCCTTGGACCCCACCGCCATCCCGATGTGCCCCGCCGGGAACGTGATCGTCTCCTTGTCCGCCGAACCCACGGCGGCGCAGAACGGCTGGCTCTGCCCGCAGGGGACGAGGTGATCGTGCTGGGCGGTGAGATTCAGCACCGGGCATGTAATGTTCCGCAGATCGACCGTCCGTCCGCCGATCCGCAGGCGTCCCTGGATCAACTGGTTCTCCTGCATGCACCGCTTGACGAACTGCCGGAACATCTCCCCGGCCACGGGAATGTTGTCATTCAGCCAGGTCTCCATGGCGAAGAAGTCCTCCAGGAACTTCTCGTTCTCCATGTTCTCGTAGAATCGTACGTATTTCTCTACGAGATTCGAAACGGGCTTGAGCAGGAGGAAAGACCCTTGGAGCATATCCGCGGGGGCGTTGCCGCAGACGTCGATGAGCCGGTCCACGTCGAATACCGAAGGATCAACCCACCGGCCGAGCAGATGGTCCGTGTTCGACCAGTCCACCGGCGCCGCCAGCAGAATCAGGTTCGCGATCTTCTCGGGATGAAGTGCCGTATACATGGCACTCATCGAACCACCCATACAATAGCCGAGGATGCTCACCTTATCGCTGCCGGTGCGCTCGCGAACGTGGTTCACGACGTCATCGAGGTACCCCTCGACGTATTCCCTCATCCCCAGGTGACGGTCCGCGCTCGTGGGGATGCCCCAATCGACGTTGTAGCAATCGAACCCGCCTTGGACGAAATGCTCGACCACGCTTTTCCCGGCCCCAAGATCGAGGATGTACGGCCGGTTGACCAGAGCGAAGACGAAGATCAGCGGCGTCCCATGGACCTGCTCGACGGCTTGCTCGTATTGCATCAGGCGAACGCGGTCAAACTGATAGACCGGTTCGCTCGGCGTGACCCCCTTCCGCACCTTGCGAGCGACCTCCAGCACCTTGGGCATCGCCGCGACCTTGCGGAACGCATCTTCCCAGAACCGCTGCACATCAGCCGGATGGGGGAACCAGGGCATATTCGGGGCGGCCGCCGTCGTCATTTCTTGGTCCTCCGCGACGAACCGCCGGAGGATGTCGCGGCGGCGGGCGGTTGACCCGCCCGCCGCTCTAGCGCTTCCACCCGCTGCGACAACGACTCCAGCTGATCCAGGACGCGTCCCTGAAAGCCACGGAGCACGTCCATGATCGCATCCGTATCCTGCCGTGACGGCATCTGCCCTTCGCCAAGGGCCTTGGTCATGAACTCGTTCATCTGCTGGCGGAACGCCAGGGCATTGTCCATCGAGCGCTTCATCATCTCCATGAACTGGTCCGAGCGCATGAACTCTTCGCAGTACTTCGCCCACGCGTCGAAAAACGACTGCCGCATCTGCTTGAGAAATTCCTCCGGCGGCGGGGGTGGAGGCGATGCCGGGGCCATGCCCGGCATGGTCGATGCTGCGGACGTCATTCGGGACATCATGTCCGTCCAGAACTTCGTGAACATGTCCGCCGGCTGCTGTGATGATCCGCTCATGGTTTCCCTTTATGGCTGATGGTTCTCGCCTGTTGTCGTCATGCCACGCGCTCGATCGCGATGGCGCTCGATTCTCCGCCGCCAATGCACAGACAGGCGATGCCCAGCTTCTTGTTCTGCCGCTCCAGCGCCCGCGCCAGCGTCGAAATCAATCGCGCGCCGGTCGCTCCGATCGGATGCCCGATCGAAACCGCCCCGCCCGCAACGTTCACCTTCGCCGGATCGAGCTTGAGCTCGCGGATCGCCACCACGCTCACAACGGCGAATGCCTCGTTGATCTCATATAGATCCACGTCACCGGGCTTGACCTTGATCTTCTCACACAGCTTCCGGATGGCATGGATCGGCGCGATCGTGAACCAGTCCGATTCCATCGCCACGTTGGCATGCCCGATGATTCGGGCTTCGGGCTTGATTCCCAGGGCTTTCATCTTCTCTTCGCCCACAACGATCATCGCGGCCGCACCGTCGCTGATGCTCGATGCATTGCCCGCCGTGATCGTGCTCTCCGGTCCGAACGCAGGTGCCAGCGAGCGCAGCTTGTCGGCCCCCTGGTACTTGCTCATGCCCTCGTCGCGCTCTACGACGGTCGTAGCTTTCTTGATCTTGATCTCTGCCGGAACCACGATGTCCTTGTAGAAGCCCTCGTCCCACGCCTTGATGGCCCGCTCGAAGCTGGAGACGGCGAAGTCATCCTGATCCTTGCGCGTAATGTCGTACTTGGTCGCGCACTGATCCCCGCAGGTCCCCATGTGCCGATTGGTGTACACGTCCCACAGGCCGTCGTTGATCATCGCGTCGACCAGCGTGCCGTTGCCCATGCGATACCCCGTCCGCGCCTTGGGGAGAAGGTACGGCGCGTTGCTCATGCTTTCCGTACCGCCCGCGACCATCAGCTCGGCATCGCCGCACTCAATAGCCTGTGCCGCGTGAATGACCGCACGCATCGCTGACCCGCAAACCTTGCTGATCGTCGTGGCGCCGACCGACGTGTCCAGCCCGGCGGCCAGCGTGCATTGCCGGGCGATGTTCTGGCCCAGTCCGGCGCCGATCACATTGCCCATCATCACTTCATCAACATGCTTGCCGTCGACCCCGGCTCGCTTCAGTGCACCCCGGATCGCCAGCGCTCCAAGCTCCGCTGCCGACAATCCGCTCATCGACCCGCCAAACGACCCGAATGGCGTCCGCACGCCACCGGCAATGTAAACGTTCTTCACCATGGCTCACCTCGCTCCAGGGTAGGAAGGAAGGCCCACTCGCCGCGGCCGCATGGGCGGACCGATCGGCCGACACGAGCCGAAAATAGAGCGCGCGGACTTCGCGCCTCCGGCGAACCGGGCGAGCAATAGCTGTGCCAGCGAGGACGTCTTGCTCTGAAACACGACACAGAACCTCTCGGCCTTGATCTACTCGCTTCCCGACCCGCTGCAGCATGTCGCCGACCGGCACCAATTCGTCCAGTTCTCGGAGACCGCCTGGCCGGCCTTCGTGTAGGCGTCCATCGTGCTGCGGAACGAGGTCGCGCTGGCGTCCGCCAGTTGGCGCTGCTCTTCCACGAAGTCCTTCTCGCCGAACTTACCGATGGTCTCGCACGTGCGGCGATGGACGTTCATGTTCGCCTGGAACGCCTCATTGGTCGCATCGAGCCAGATGCCCAGGTTTCGCCCGACCATTGGGAACCACTGCTTCATGAAGCCCTCGCCATTAAAGGAGAACTTCTTCTGCGATTCCCCATTCAGGCCCGAGCCAACCGCATCGAACCACGACTCCTGCATGCGCCGACCCGCCTCGTACGTCGTCCGCGCCGTCTCCGCCACCGAATCAAACATCCGCTTCATCGTCTCCTGCGATTCCGCCACCATCACATCATCTCCTTAGATTTGTCTTTTTTTCCACCGACCCTGACTTGCACTCGTGACGAAGGAACCCGCCACAACGAACACAGTATATTGTTTTGTGCAACTGCGTCAAGAAATATCGTGCAATTGCAGCATGAACCTTAAACGATTATAAATGCTTTATATAAAACACTTTGCAACGTTTCAAATGATCACTCGTTGACATTCGAGCGCATTCGCACTATGCTCGCTTTCCACATTCGGGCTAGGATTGCAACATGACTGAAGAAGCTTCCAAGTCTCAACTCCTACAGATCAAGAAATATCCGAATCGGCGGTATTACGACACGACCCGCAGTTGTCATGTAACACTTCACGAGGTCTACGACCTGGTCCGGGCGGGACACGACGTTTGTATTACGGACTCGCGTACCAACCAGGACATTACCAGCCTGGTTCTCCTCCAGGTCCTTTTGGACCGCGATCCTCCGAAGCTTGACCTTTTTCCGTCTGCCTTGATCCACCAGGCGATCCGCGCCAACCTGCCAGTACTGCAAAGCACGATCGAGCAGTTCTTTGGACCGTTCATGACCGTTCTGGCCACTTCGCAAAAGCAGTTCGACGTATACCTCCGCCAGGCGATCAGCGGCGCTGCGGTAAACCCGGCAGAATGGGCAGGGCGGATGATGTCCCTCTTCGCAACGACACCAGCCGCGTCGAACAATGGAAAGAAGGAAGAAACAACCTCGACTAGCGGCTCGGAAAGCGAAGCGGACACGTACGCTCAGGAACTCGCCGAGCTGCGCCGCCAGTTGAACGAGCTTACCAAACGGGTTGGCGGATTGGGAAACCCCCAACGCCCCGAGAGCGGCAACCCAGCCTGAGGCAACATCGGGCCAGTCCAGCTTCCATCCGGCGAGCTTTTTTCTTTATTTGCTGTCCGAATTGCAATGCGGAATCGACCGGCACCAACTACAATTCCTGTTGAGTGCGATGAGTTCCTCCGCGTCGCGACGTACGATTCTCTGGTTTCGCCGAGACTTGCGGCTGGCGGATCATCCTGCGCTGCTCGCGGCAACCCAAAACGACGCTGTTATCATTCCGACGTTCATCTGGTCACCCGATGAAGGCGGCGCCTGGAAGCCGGGCGCTGCCGGAAAATGGTGGCTCCATCAATCACTGGCCGCGCTTGACAACGCCCTTCGCGACCTCGGTTCACGACTGATTGTCCGCCGCGGCAACGCGCTGGAGGAGCTGCGCCGGCTCGCCGCGGAGACCAAAGCACAGGCGATCTACTGGAGCCGGCAATACGAGCCGACGGCCGCAAAGCGGGACAGCAAGATCGAAAAGGAACTGCGCGAAGATGGCCTCGAAGTGCATACCTTCAACGGTGCGCTACTTTTTGAGCCGTGGGAGATTGCCAATGCCGAAGGCGAACCTTACCAGGTATTCACCGCGTACTGGCGTAACTGTTCGAAGCAGTTGAGACGGCAAGCACCGTCAGGCGCACCACGGAAGCTACAAGCCCCGGGTCGTTGGCCGGAAAGCGTCGAACTCGAGGCGCTTCAATTGGAGCCTTCCGTCGACTGGGTCGGCGGGCTTCGGGAAAACTGGACGCCGGGCGAGGGAGGCGCCAGGGCGCAGCTGGAGCGTTTCCTGGATCGATCGCTTGGACATTACGCCGATCAGCGCAACCGACCTGATGTCGAAGGGACGTCCCGACTTTCACCGCACCTTCATCTCGGGGAGATCAGCCCCGGGCAGATTCTCCATGCCATGGATCAGAACCCTGATTCCGACGGCCGCGAGATGCCGGCGTCGCGGCGGAGCTTCCTGTCGGAGCTCGGCTGGCGGGAGTTCGCCCACCATCTTCTCCATCATTTCCCGCATACGGTGGACCAGCCGCTGCGCGACCAATTCGCCGCGTTTCCCTGGAAGGACGATTCGAAACTCCTCCGCGCCTGGCAGAAGGGAAGGACCGGCTATCCGATCGTCGACGCCGGGATGCGGGAACTATGGACCACCGGCTGGATGCACAATCGCGTGCGGATGGTCGCAGCTTCGTTTCTGGTCAAGGACCTGCTGATCCCATGGCAACGGGGCGCGGAGTGGTTCTGGGACACGCTTGTCGATGCCGACCTCGCCAATAACACGCTTGGCTGGCAATGGACCGCCGGATGCGGGGCCGACGCTGCCCCCTACTTCCGCATCTTCAACCCGGTTTCCCAAGGCCAGAAGTTTGATCCACTCTGCGATTATGTTCGCAAGTGGGTCCCGGAACTGCGGGAACTGCCCGATCGGTACGTCCACGCACCCTGGGAGGCTCCGGACAGTGTCCTGGCCGAAGCAGGGGTAAAATTGGGACAGCAATATCCCGAGCCTATCGTCGACCACGCCGAGGCCCGAAACCGGGCCCTGGCGGCCTACGAGAAGATCAAGAAGAAGTCGCAATGATCCGGCCGCGGCGCGCCCGGTGGACTAACCCGGCAACGCGCACGAGCCACCGTGCTTGGCATGGTAATCCTGGTGGTATTGCTCGGCCTCGTAGAAGGGACCGGCCGGCTCGACCTGCGTCACGATTTTCTTCCCCTTGAAGCGATCGGACTTGGAAAGCTCCTCGATGTACGCTCGAGCCTTGCGCGCCTGATCCTCATCCACGGTGAAAATCGCGGAGCGATACTGCTCGCCCACGTCCGGACCCTGGCGGTTGAGCTGCGTCGGATTGTGGAATTTGAAGAACCACTCGAGCAGCTCGCGATACGAAACGCGGTTGGCGTCATAGGTCACGCGCACCGTTTCCGCATGTCCCGTCGTGCCGGTGCAGACTTCTTTGTACGAGGGGTCCTTCGTCTGACCACCCTGGTAGCCCGATACGGCGTCGAGCACGCCCGGAACCTGCTGGAACTGATCCTCAATTCCCCAGAAACAGCCGCCGGCGAAGTAAGCCGTCTTCTTGTCGACAGGAAGTGACCCTTCCGGCATATCTTTGCCCTCCTTGACGAAATCCAACGCGGCAGAATTCATGCAATAGCGCTGTCCCGTGGGCGCCGGTCCGTCTTCGAACACGTGACCCAGGTGACCGCCGCAGCGGGCGCAGACGATCTCCGTCCGAACCATGCCGTGGCTGGTATCCCGCACTTCCCTCACATGATCGGGATCAATGGGCTTGAAGAAGCTCGGCCAGCCCGTGCCGGACTCAAACTTCGTATCGCTGGCATAGAGGGGAAGTCCACAGAGCTTGCAGACGTACATCCCCGTGTCCTTGTTCTTCACCAGGCCGCCGGTGAACGCGGGCTCGGTGCAATCGCGCAACAGAATATCCTTCTCCTGCTCGTTCAGCTTCTGACTCAGTTTCTCAACTTCACTCTTGCTGAGCGGCGTGACGTCGTAACCGCTGCGCGAGATTTTGGCCTGGGTCGGCTTGGCGTTCTCACCCGCCCCCGGCGTTCCCGCGTAGCTCTCCCCCGCCTTGCTGCGCGGTCCGGTCATCCGAAGCAGGACGACAGATCCAACGATCGCCATGATGAGCAGTAAACCAACTCCCTCAAACGACTTCATCTCGATGCTCCCGTCGTATTCGAAACCTCTTTCAGATTTCGGCCAATGCACATTGCCGTCTTGGATGCAATCTCCGCGGCGTACGTTGCACAAGCGCCGTTCTCCAGAGATTATAGGGCCGGCAACGGAATTTCCCTGTTCGCGACCGAACAAGGATACGAAACAGCAATGTAACGGCGCCCCGCCGGCGCGGGTACGCAAGGGAAAAGGCAGAGACGCCGCGGCGCGCTCGAACTAGCTTTGCCGCGCGAACCGGATGCTGCGCCCGCCGTAGGTCAGAGATCCTCCGGCCGCCCGTTCGTTTTCCCGGGCAAATCTGAAACGCACGCTGGGAGCTCCGACCGGATGGAATGTGTCCGGGGAGATCTGTACGAGGCTCCTTGCGATCCCACCCTCTCCCTTAACGACCAGACCGCGCTTGCCGTGCTGTACTTCAAAGACCGCACCACCCGCATCGACGAAGGCGTATCGACCGAGAACGAGCTGCCGGGCATCATCCGGAATCTCGGCAACGGGGTCATCGGCAAGACCAATTTCTTCCAAGTAACCACGCACAGACGCCGCTGCCTCTCCTCCGACCCTGGCATGATGAGCCAGGGTGAGTCCATGTGGTCCCGTGGTCTGGCGCAACTCCGGACGCGATTCAATCATCGCGCGAACCACGGCCAGATCCCCGAGCATGGCAAACGTGAAGATGGTGGGACGCGCTCCCTTGTCGATCAGGTACGCGGCGATGTCGCGATTGCCCGTATGGGAGGCGGCCTCGATCGGCGATTCCCAGTCTCCAAAGCCCCAGTCCCAACGGCACTTGGCCAACTCGGGCATGCGGTCGACCAATTCCCGAAGGCGCTCAAATCGCCCGTGGGCAACCGTCACGGCCTCCCGTACCAGGGCAATTGGTTGCTGCGGAAAGCCGTCGAGAAGCTCCACGGCATCGCCTGACGCATGTTCAGTCGCAGGTTGGGCATGCGCATGGTCAGGCAAGCCCCACAAACTGAGCCCGACGGTCGAGCCCGCGCTCAAGGCAAGGAACATCCGGCGATCGACATCGGGCGTCAACATGGCTTCTCCTCGGGTTGTCTAGATTTTCGATTCCGGCCCTGGATCACAGCGTACCGAGATCATCTGACCAACGCACGCTGCGACGACAGGAAAACAACTGGACGTGGGGAGATTACTCCTTCAATCCTGTCGATTCCTGTCGCAACCGCGGCGCATCCATCGGGGAGCCGCGAAAACGCCGTCATTTCGCGCCGCCCACGACCAGCCCTACGCCGACCGTTGCGAAGGCAACGGCCACCGCCTTCCTCCGCGTGAATGGTTCATGCAGGATGAACGTGGCCAGAATCAGGGCAAAGGCCACGGAGGTCTGGTTCAAAATGGCGGCAATCGCCGCCTGGGTGTGCTTGAAGCCCCCGATCCAGAAGACCATTGCGAGGTAGGTTCCGAAGAATGCCGCCGGTGCGGAGGTCCACCAGACACGTGACGGTCTGAACACCGACCAGTAGCGCTTCCGCTTGGGCGACGCGAGCACGATCAGCGCCAGCGCGGCCGTGCCAGCGGATAGTCGAAGCAGCGCCGCCCAGATCAGCGGATATCCCACGACGACCAGCACCGGCCGGGCGAGGACGATGCCGTAGGCCATGAGGGCAATGGAGACCGCTCCAAACAGGAAGCCGCTGAGCAACTCCCCGCGCGTGCGATTCCGCGGCGGCTCGTGGCGCGACGAAACGAACAGTCCGGAAAGAACGAAAATCGCCCCGGCGATCTGCAGACCAGTCATGGACTCCGAGAGCATCAAGAAGGCGAAAAGAACGACGAGCGGGGAATAAAGGCACTCGATGACCGTGACAAGCCCCACGCCGACCATGTTCAAGGCATAGAGAAAGGCGGTGTCGGCCAGGGCGATGCCGAGAAAACCGCTGATGACCATGATGGCGTGGTCTTCCCAATGAAACGTGCGGATGACGTCAGCGCTGTCACCGGTAATGATCAGCGTGAGTGCCAGCAGAACCATGGCCACTACGTTCTTGTAGAGGTTGAGCGCAAGCGGAGGGACGTGTTCGCCGGAAAGGCGAAACAGCACCAAGCTGATCGACCAGGTCAAGGCCGCCCCCAATGCGTATAGTTGCCCGACAAGGTCTGCCGACATCCCGCTCATGTCCGCACTATACCGATGCCGAAATCAACTTGCACGAACGGACCGAAACGGGGGGCACTGTCAGGGAATTTGTCCGTTGCGGGCGATTCCGCTATGAATGCCGCGCAAGCCATGTTGGGTTGGTCCGCCGGGAAGGAGTCCGTCGCATGAAGCACGTTGTCGCACTGTTCGTCGCCCTCGTTCTGAACGCCGCCGCCAATCTGCTGATGAAGATTGGAACACAGCCGATACAGCAGTCGGGTGGATTGCTTCGTGATGGATTCGGCGGAGCGATCCGGCAAGTCCTTACCAGTCCGTGGCTCGTGATCGGGCTGCTATGCTTCGGCCTCAACGCCGCGTTCTACATGTACGCCCTCCAGAGCCGGATGCTCAAGATCAGCCTGGCTTATCCCATCATGACCGGCGGAGGATTTGCGCTAATCGCTCTGGCGGCGCGGTTCCACCCCCTGTTGCGGGAGCGGCTCAACGTGCCCCAGCTTGTCGGCATCGCCTTGATATTCGCCGGAATTATCCTGATCACCACGCAAATGGGCGCGGCCGACGCGTAAATGCCGAAACGTCGGCTGCGTTACGGTGTCGCCAATGCGTCGTAGTCTTCAATCTCAAAGGGTGGAAAGCGGAAGATACCCGAACCCGCATCATAGTAGGGCTCGGTAATCGCCCGGCGGATGCGGGCGGCGTCGGCACGCTGCGGATCGAAAGAGATCCGAACCCGGGCGAGCCCGGGTCCCGGCCACGCCTCCAGTTGAACGTAGCCGTCAACTGCGTACAGGTCGTCGCGCTCCAGGAAGTACTTCAGCAGGTTGGCCCGGCCGCGACAATCGAGCCCGTTCATGCGCAGCTCGAGGTGATCGGCCACCGACGGCGCCGCGCCACGGTGCGTTCGGAATGATGGGAGAGGAGCAAGGTACGCCGCGGCGACGGCGGCGGATGTGCAAAGCAGGATAAGGCCGACCGCCACCCCGCTGGGCCAGCGACGCCCGAGGCGATCGGGGGGACCCCACACGATGGTCCCGTCGTGGCCGGTCGGGCAGGATTCCACGCACTTCAAACAAGCCATGCAACGCGCGTTTTTCACTTCGCGGAGGCGATCCACCGGAATCGCCATCGGGCAGACCCGGGCGCAGCGCCCGCATTCCACGCAGTCAGATTCGATGCGCTTCACACGCGCCAGCCCGAACCACGAGAACGGGTTCAGCACGGCAGCCAGCGGACACAACCAGCGACAGAAAGGAATCGTAAGAAATACCGACGCGACGAGGAGAACGCCGGAGATGACATACGCCCAGAACGTGATGTCATCTCCGTGCCGGCCGATGAGCGCGTAACAGGGATCGTACCCTCGAAAAACGAGCTCGGCCGTACGCCATGTGAAAAACAGGATGATCGCGAGGACCACATACTTGAGCACCGACAGCGCCCGGTCCAGCGTCGCTGGAACCTCGTGGGCCCGAACGCCGCTCCGGCGGGCGATGCCGCGCGTCCACGTGAAAATTGTGCCCACGGGACAGACGTAACCGCAGAAGGCGCGGCGAAGCAGCAGCGTCATGACCAGGACCGCGCCGAGAATGTAGAAGTTCGACACCCCCAGCGAGCAGGTCATGTTGCCCTCGACCGCGTAGGTGTACAACGCTTCCACGCCGCCGAAAGGGCACCAGCGCTCGGCGTTCCCGGCAACGACGAACACACCGGCCACGGTCAGCAGCAGGAATACGGCCTGCGTCACGCGGCGCAGCGTTCCCGGGGAATGCACTCCCGAGCGCGAAATTCGTAGCGGATGCTTCAACGGCCCCCCGACCAATCCAACGACTACTTCCCGCCACTGCACTGGGCGCGCTTCGGGCAACTCCCGCAGGACGATCCCCCGCTGCAACTGGATTCGTGAACCTTGGACGACGTCGCCAGCACCGCCCGGAACTCGGGCGTGCCCGCCATCGATGCGAACTCGGCCGTACCATCCACCCGCTTCCGCTCCGCTTCAATCCTTCCCGGATGAGTCAGCTCGAGCGCCCGCTGGAGTGCGGCGAGCGTTGTCTTGGTATCTCCCAGAGATGCCGCCAGCCGGGCGACGGCAAGAAAACAGGAAGGCCCGGCATCGGCCGAGATCAGCTCCGGAGGCACAAGACTCGCCGCGGCCTCCGCCTTATTGCCCGAACGAAACCGCGCGAGACCCAACAGTGCATTCAGGTGCGGCGTGCGATTCTTTGGCTCGATCTTGCCGGCCAGTTGGATCACCTCGTCATCGCGATCGAGCGCCAGCAGCGTCTCGGCCAGAAGAGCGGCCGATTCCACTGATGGAACCCGGTCGTAGCGCTTCCGGTCGACCGGCAGCGACTCGCCGTACAATCCATGCTCTGCGTAAAAAGCATGGAGCGCGGCGGCGGACTGTCTCCAGCGGAGGGGATCGGGCTCATCCCCGATGGACTCTCGCAAGTCTCGGATCTGCCGCACGAGCGCGAAGGTCTGCATGAACTCCTGGTTCTCCGGTTCGGCGCGAACCGCAGCCTGGAATGCCTCGACGGCGGCATCAAAGTCGGCTCGAGCCAGGGCCGCGTTGCCGCGATCGAAAGCCTCGCCGCCACCACCCGGTCCGGCCCATGCCGTGCCTGCAAGAACGATGAAAACGCTGATTCCCGGCAAAATGACTCGTGGCATTCTCTTTCCTCCGACAGGGCTGGGCACTGACGCCCAGAACCGGAATACGAATTCAACAGACACTGCTTGCGGGGCAATGAGGGCGCGCATCAGCGCGCACCTCCCCCTGCGTGGCCAATGGGCAATTCGCATGCCATCCACGACGCAAAAAATGGACCGAGCGAACGCCGCCCGCCGTCCCACGGGCCATCCCGCGAATCGGACCGCGGAACGCGGACCTTCCCCTTTGCCTTCGCCACATTGGGATTTGGCACCGGTCGCTGTATCATCCACACCCAACTCGTGCTCAATGGAAAGGAAGCTGTGATGGAAGTCGTACTGGACGGCAAATCCCTGACGATTGAATCGCTCTGCGCCGTGGCACGCCATGGGGCCACCGTCTCCGTCGCTCCCGAATCGCGCGAGCGGATGCAGCGCTCCCGCGAGGTCATCGAGCGCTTCATCAAGGAAAACGTCGCCATCTATGGCGTAACCACCGGCATCGGCGAATTCGCCCGCATCCGCATCTCGCCGGAGCAGAGCGCCGAGCTCCAGCGCCGCATCATCTACAGCCACTCCGCCGGAACCGGAAATCCCCAGCCTGAGGACGTCGTCCGGGCGGCCATGACCTGCCGCGCGAATACGCTGGCCAAGGGCTTTTCCGGCGTGCGCCTGAAACTCATCGACACCATCGTGAACATGATCAACAAGGGTGTTGTGCCGTACGTGCAGGAAAAGGGGTCGCTCGGAACCAGCGGCGACCTGTCCCCGCTGTCGCAATTCGCGGAAGTGGCCATCGGCGAAGGTCGCGCGTACTACAAAGGCGAGCTCATGCCCGGCGGACAGGCCATGCGCCGCGCGGGTGTCGAGCCCACCGACCTGACGCCCAAGGAAGGCCTGGGGCTCATCAACGGGTCACAGATGATGACGGCCGGGGCGGCCCTGCTCGTCTACGACGCCGAGCGCGTGCTCAAGAACGCCATGATTGCCGGTGCCATGGCGCTGGACGCACTTCGCGCCGTCGAGCGGGCCTACCACCCCCTCGTCCATCGCGTACGCCCCTATCCCGGCCAGAATGCCGTCGCGGCGAATCTCCTGCGGATGCTCGCCGGAAGCGCGATTCTGGCAAACAAAACCGGAAAAGTGCAGGACGGCTACAGCATGCGCTGCACGCCGCAGATCCTCGGGCCCTCGCTGGACACGCTCGAACACGTCCGCCGCATCATCGACATCGAGATGAACTCGGCCGCTGACAACCCGCTCTTCTTCGGGGAAGAGGGCGAGTACTTCGCCGCCGGCAATTTTCACGGCCAGGGCGTGGGCATGGTCATCGATTTCCTCTGCATCGCGATGTCCGAAGTGGCCAATCTCTCCGAGCGGCACACCAACCGCCTGATGAACCCCGTGCTCTCGGGCCTCCCGGATTTTCTCGTCGAGGGCAAAGGTCTTAATTCAGGCTTGATGGTCGCTCAGTACACTGCGGCGGCGCTGGTCTCGGAGAACAAGGTGCTGTCCCACCCCGCGTCGGTGGACTCCATCAGCGTCTCGGCCGACCAGGAAGACCACGTCAGCATGGGACCGATCGCGGTCCGCAAGTGCACGGAGATCCTCAAGAACGTCCGCACCGTCCTGGCCATCGAGATGATGTCGGCGGCGCAGGCCTTCGAGTTCCACGAGGGACGCCGCCCCGGCAAGGGAACGGCCGCCGCGTACGACGTCATCCGGGCCAAGGTCCCCAGGCTGGTCGACGACCGCCCCCTGCACCCGGACATCGCGGCCATCGGCGAGCTGGTGGCCGATGGTTCGATCCTTCAGGCCGTGGAGGACGCCGTCGGTCCGCTCATGCTGGCACGGGATGTCGACACGGAGGGTCTCCAGCACCATTGACGCGCCGCCCCGCATCGGCGAGGCTGGGGAAACATCCTTTTTCTTGGGGGAGAGAGAAGACAATGGCTGGACTTCGTCGCTCAGGGATCGGGTACATCCTGATCGGTCTCGTTTTTGCACTCCTGCACGCGTCCGCATTCGCGCAGTATGACCCGCCGCCGGGCTATTACGACACGGCCACCGGCACGGGAACCGTGCTCAAGCAGCAGTTGCACGACATCATCGACAACCACATTGTCCGCTCCTACGACTCCGCCCGACAATCCCTCGCCCTCTTGGACCAGGACCCGGACAATCTTTCCAACATCATCCTGATCTACAACGGCGCCTCCGTCTCCGGCACATGGGACTCCGGCGCCACGTGGGACCGCGAGCACCAGTGGCCTCGGAGCCTGGGCGTCGGAGACTCCGGTGCTGATACCAGCGACTGCTTCAATCTCCATTCCTGCAATCCGAGCATCAACAGCTCGCGCGGGAACAAGCCCTATGGCATCGGCTCCGGATACTGGGACCCGGCCGCCCTGGCCTCACCGCCCACGAACGACCGGGGCGACTGCGCTCGCGCCATGTTCTACATGACCGTTCGTTACGACGGATCAGACGCGAACACGACCGATCTGGAGCTCGTCAACGGTTTTCCCGGTGCGAACCAGATGGGCGATCTGGCGAAGCTCCTCGAATGGCACTACTCCGATCCGGTCAACGACATCGAGCGGCGGCGTAATCACCTGATCTGGTCCAGCGCCGACAACCCCCTCTATTTCCAGGGCAACCGCAATCCCTTCATCGACCATCCCGAATTCGTGTGGGCCATCTGGGGAACGACTCCCAACGACTCGACCTTGTACGTCGGATCAACCATGCCCGGCGACGGGCAATCGATGGAGACGGTGGAGTATCGACTTCTCATTGATGCCACTCCCTCACCCGTCAACGTGACCCTGCACAAAGCCGGCACAACGCCCACCACGTACGACGTGATCGTCAGCGGAAACGTCACCACTGATGCCGAGGGCACAGGCGAAACCGTCGTCTCCGGAACGCAGAACCGCACCATCACCGTCAACCTGGTTTCCACCGCCGTGGTCGGACCGGCCGACGGAACCATCACCATCGACAACACCGACCTCACCTCCGCCGGAACCGGCAAGGGTGACCTGGACATGGACGACGTGATCGAGGTCACGGCCGACGTGCTCGACCACGCCGAAGCGTCTTTCGACGCCGGTACTGACGACAACACGCTTACGCTCGACTTCGGCGGCGTCCCGGCCGGCAGTGGACTGCACCAGTTGAACTTCGGCATCCACAATCTCGAAGTCACGGCGGGATTCACCGCGGCCCTGGATGTGGACTCAATTTCGCCTTCCGGCGACACGGCCGAGCTCTCCACCAACCTCGCCCCGGTGGCGAACATCCCCGCGGGCGGCGCGCAGTTCTTCACCGCCACGCTCGACGGCGACGCGGCGCCGGGAGCCTATTCGACCACGTTCGTCATCGCCGTCTCGGACGAGAACATCCCCGGCGCAGCGCCGGGTACCAGCCTGACACTCACGCTGACTGGCGAAATCCTGGCCGATGGCGTCCCCGCGGCATCGACGTGGGGGCTCGCCGCGCTGGCACTGCTCGTGCTGTGCGCGGGGACGATTGTGTTGTTAGATCGATCGCACCTTGGTTTTCGAGTCTAGAGTGAGGAATACCAACTGGACGTGCTTCTCTCGCAATTCGTCCAGAAGATCGCCCGATGGGCAGCTTGCCTGTCTGTAGCGCTCGCCTTGGCGGTAACGCTCTATTCGGGCTATCGGCAGTTCCGGGAGAGACAACGCATTCTCCATCTTTCGCCGGCACTTCAGGCACGCCTGCGACCACCCCTTCTTGTGATTGCACTCGGCTCTCTTGTAATTCCGGGTTTCGCGTTGAAGCTCGCCGAGGCGGACGTGTGGCTTTCCTGGCCACTGATGTTGCTTGGAACGGCGGGCTTCGTGGCTGAGGGAACGTACTTTGGCCCGCGACGAGGCCCCAACCTTCTCGCGGAACTCGAAGCCTGTCACTTCCGTCGATGCGACGAATGCCTTTATGATTTGCGCGGGAGCCCTCCTCACGGAAAGTGCCCTGAGTGTGGCCACGAATATGATTGGCAGCGCTTGCGTGAGCGATGGAGATTTGTCCTGGGATTATGCCTGCCGTCTCGCTGATTCCGTGGATCTTTCTCGCGGCGATCGCTGCCGTGGCGTTCGGCTGCGCCTATTACTTCAATCGCAACCTGACCAAACAGGGCGTGACTTGGACATTGCGATATAAGATGATGGCTCCGTGGCCCGTGCGGATCACCTGCGCTATTACCGCGGTGGCACTCATGATCTGCATGTTGTACTTCCGAACGTCCTACTATGGCATTCCAGGCCTTCTCTGTGGTGCCTTCGTATTCGGTGATAAGTATCTTCTTCAACCTCGCCGCTGGGCCCGATTGGCCACCGAACTCAAGGAAATCCAATACCGCCGCTGCGCCAACTGCCTCTACGACCTCCACGGCAGCTACCCCCAAGGCCGCTGTCCCGAATGCGGCGAACCCTACGACTGGTCCGACCTGCCCTCCCGCTGGACATCGATCCTGGAGCAGCTTCGGTAACGCAACCCGTCCGCCACGGCGCCCACGATGCGCCGCGTCGCGCCTTGCCTTTCTCCCGGTCTCGGGTAATACTTTATATTACCGGGATCGGATTCTGCGGAGACGCCCACATGTCATCGCCCAAGCACTCCATCGTCACCTTCAAGGCCGACGCCTCGCTCATAGACGCCCTACGCGCCGTGCCCAACCGGTCGTCCTTCATCCGCTCGGCCGTGCTCGCCGCCCTCGACAACATGTGCCCGCTCTGCCAGGGCTCGGGCATCCTGAACCCCCAGCAGCGCAACCACTGGGCGGAGTTCTCGGCCGACCACAAGGTGGAAGAGTGCGACGACTGCCACGAATGGCACCTCGTCTGCGCCCACGATCCGGCGGCGAATGAACATCGCCCGCGACGCGCTCGCCGCCGGAGTCGCCGCGGGGATTCGAGCTAGCTCGAAAACGGAAACAGTCCGAACGACCGAATCGGCTACCAATGCACCGGGAATGGAACGCCCCATGCGCAACGGCCAACGCAACCTCGACAACACCGACCAGCCGGCGATCCGCCTTGCCGGCGTCACCTTCGCCTACGACGCCGCCCCCGTCCTCCGCGACGTGAGCCTCACCATCGCCCGCCGCGACTACGCCTGCATCATCGGACCCAACGGCGGCGGCAAGACCACCCTGCTCAAACTCATCCTCGGCCTGCTCGAACCGCAGAAGGGCGACATCGAAGTCCTCGGCCGCGATCCCTCCGACGCCTGCCGCCGCATCGGCTACATGCCCCAGCGCGTGCAGCTCGACCCGCAATTCCCCGTCAGCGTGATGGACGTCGTGCTCATGGGTCGCCTCGGCCGGGATTCCATCCTCGGCCGATACCGCCGCGCGGACCGCGAATTCGCCCGCAATGCGCTATGCGAAGTCGGGCTCGACTCCGTCGCGGCGCGCCCCTTCTCCGCCCTGTCCGGCGGACAGCGGCAACGCGTGCTCATCGCCCGGGCACTGGCCTGCGAGCCGGAAATCCTCCTCCTCGACGAGCCCACCGCCAACCTCGACCCCGCCGTGCAGGAAAGTCTCTACACGCTCCTTCGCGGCCTCAACGAGCGCCTCACCGTCGTCATCGTCTCGCACGACATCGGCTTCGTCTCCGCCCACTTCCGCACCGTCGTCTGCGTCGATCACCACGTGCACACGCATTCGACGAGCGAGCTTACCGAGCAGCGCGTCGCGGACATGTACGGCCGGCCGGTCCGCTTCCTCCACCACGTGAACAACGCCGCCGGAGCCAAGCCGTGAGCGAATTCCTCCGAGCTGTCGCCGAAAACGCCTTCCTGCAATACGCCCTGCTGGCCGGAATCGTGGCCAGCATCGCCTGCGGCGTCGTCGGCAGCTACGTCGTCGCCCGGCGGATCACCTACATCGCCGGCGGCGTGGCCCACTGCACCCTCGGCGGCATGGGCGTCGCCCGCTACCTCGCCGAGGTCCACGGCTGGACCTTCCTCACCCCCCTGCACGGTGCCATCGTCGCGGCACTGCTCGCCGCGGTGATCATCGGCTGGGTGAGCCTGAAATCCCGCCAGCGGGAGGACACCGTCATCAGCGCCCTATGGGCGATCGGCATGGCCGTCGGCGTCCTCTTCATCGCCAAGACGCCCGGCTACTACCAGGACCTGATGAGCTACCTCTTCGGCAACATCCTGCTCGTCTCCCGCGAGGACCTCGCCCTCATCGCCGGCCTCGACGTGCTCGTCGTCGGCACCGGCCTGCTCTTCTACAACAAGCTGCTCGCCGTCTGCTTCGACGAGGAATTCGCCCGACTCCGCGGCGTGTGCGTGGAGTTCTACTACCTGCTGCTGCTCTGCCTGACGGCATTGACCGTCGTCGTGCTCGTAACCGTGGTGGGATTGGTGCTGGTCATCGCCCTGCTGACGCTGCCCGTGGCCATCGCCGGGCACTTTGTCGGCCGGCTCTGGCAGGTGATGCTGCTCTCGACGCTCATCAGCGCGGTGGTCACCACCGGCGGACTGGCCGCGAGCTACGGCCCGGAACTCCCCCCCGGCGCGACCACGATCGTCATCGCCGGCGGACTCTACCTCCTCGTCCTGACCCTGGCCCAACTGCCGCAGAGGAAATGCGTGGGGATGAGGTGAGGTGAGTAACCCCCGCTGCGATGCTCATCAGCACTGGCGTGCCCGTTGCCTCAACGGAGCCGATTCTCAAATCGCCACGGCCGTGGGGCCTACGCACCCAATGTCCACAATACGAAGTTCTCGAGAATCTCTCGTTGTCCCCGACGGTACCTGAACAGCCCGTCGACATAATCCGGGTGCCTCGTACGGGGTTCAATTCGCCACCTCTTGGGGTCAGGCCAGTATCCGTATCTGCCCAACACACTCCAAAGTAGTATACGTGCCACGTGACCGTTTCCATCCATATACGGATGGATCGTAAGGAAGTCGACGAGGACCGCCGTGCCTGCAATGACAGCCATGTTCAACCTCTGTGCCGCTGAGACGTCAACGGCGCTGTCGATCACTGCCGTCAACTGCCCGATTTGTTCGTGCAGCCCTCGCATTGCCGCACCGACTTCCCAGGGATGCACGCTGACTCGCTCATCCCCCGGAATGCAATTCCGGTAGTTTCGCAAACACCTATAGTGGTCGCCTCGGTAGTTGCCAGCATAATAATCGTATCCGGGCGGAGTTAATTTCGTGAATAGTCGCTTATGAATCGGCCGTGTATCCGCAAGCGCCGCCAGAAGAACAGCGGCGTCATTTCGGATATCCGCGCAAATAGCAGCTACCGCGGAATGCAAGCGGGTGCCCCGTTCTGGATGGGCGTCATACCCCCATGGGGGGCAATCTGGCGGGTGTACTTCAATCCCCTGCAGGTCCCACATTGCGTGCAAGCTCGTCTGCCCAAGCATCAATGCTCTGTTTGCGGATATCCGCCTGGGAGTTTAGTGCGCGTTCAACCGCCATCCGTCGATCCAATGATGATTCCAACATCGTTATGACTCCTGCGACCGCCGCCGAATATAGAGAGACAGCAGATCGCTTGTTCCACGCGCCAGGAATCACAACTTGGACTGAAGTTGTCGAACTCGGCCAACGCGACTCGACGACCCGCGTGTCAATTGTCGCGGGCACAGCGCAGCTTGTTTGAATGGGAGGTAAGAATATCATTGACCTAGCCTCCGGCTATTGAGAAAATCGATTGCAGCACTATCGTGAAAGTCGTTACTACGATGCAGTAACGCAACTATTTCATCATCGTTCAACTCCCTAGACACATCAGCATTATTGAAATCCACCGAGACTTTGATCCCAAAGCCGGTCGGTTCGATCCTTCCAGTCGCATCAGCGGTATGTCGTCGAACCGGCTGGACCGTAAAGATCTTATTGTTCACTGCATCTCCGACGTTTATTCGCAGGAGGATTTCGCTGGTCGGTGAATCGATTCCCAGGAACGCACGTCGCACCATGTCATTCGAATCGGTTTCACCACAATCAAATATATATTCGCGAATCTTTCCGACCCGATAAATCCTGAGTTGCCGAAAGCACGTCCGAAAACTCTTAAGGATTTTCATAACGTCATTATCGGTCGCCTGCAACGAAGTCTCAGCGTCAATCGCTGAAAGTCGGCGGGGGAGTATTAGCAAAGGCCCGCGTGAACCGAGCACAAAGGTCGGCGCCTCGGCGGAACCCTTGCCTGGGAATTCAAACGTCTTGAAGATTGAAAACTCAGAAGGATTCAATCGCATCGACTCGAAAAGGTTCGGATACTCCTTTGAAACGCAGTTGAAAAACTCCAGGAAATGTGGTCGCTCAAGGCTCAACTCTATCGTCGGCGCGACGGTGATGCCAACCTTCTCGATTAGCTCGTTGGCACCCTCTCTTGTGAACTCGAAGTGCTGGCCCGCCATATCGATGCTCCGCTAGTCCAAGCCCAATCTAATCTTATCATGCCCTGCAGTGCATGCCAAGCGCTGCACTTGCGGGTCGGTAGCCGAACAAAGCCACGCGGACCGCCGGATGCCTTGCCCACCCTTCTTGGGCATGTTCGGCCGGCAACGCGTCCCTTATCATTCGTGGACACGAAGCGCGGCCATGCCACCCACCCCCTACTTACTCGTCTCCATCGCCTCGTTCTCCCGCTTCACCCACGTGTAGTGGTAATCCTTGTCCTCGACGGCGTCGGCCACGGACGTCAGGCGGAGCGGTTTGAACGTATCGCACATGACCGCGAGCTCCAGCGTGCGGTCGTGGCCGATGCTCTTCTCATAGGTGCCCGGGTGCGGGCCGTGCGGCACGCCCATAGGGTGCAGGCTGATCGACTGCGATTCGATCCCCTTCCGCGAGGTGAAATTGCCCTCCACGTAATAGAGAATCTCGTCGCAGTCCACGCTGGCGTGGCCGTACGGGCAGGGAATGGCCTTGACCCCGTTGCGGTCGTAGTAGTCCACCTTGCGGGGCACGAAGCTGCAAATGATGAACCCCCGGCCGGCGAAGGTGATGTGCGTGGTCGGCGGCAGGTGGACGCTGGCCGTGCGCGGCTGGTAGTCGTGAATGTTGAACGCCACGGGATAAGAGAGCCCGTCCCACCCGGCGATGTCCCACGGAAAGTGGCGATACTCGTGCACCGTCAGCCGGTTGCCGTGCTTGACCACCAGCGGATACGGCCCCTTGCCGTGTTTCGCCGGGTCGAACGTGAGCATCTCCGTCGGAACGCGGAAGTCGCGGTGAGAGTACGGCGCGTCCATGGTCACCTGCCCGCTCTCGTTGCGATACTGTTTGGGCAGATCGATGTAACTTGGTGACTCAAAAACGAGGAACGTCCCCCGATCACCCTCCACGTGCAGCCGATACGGCGTCCCCTTGGGGATGATCACGTAGTCGTGTTTGCGAAACGGCAGCAGGCCGTACACGCTCTCAAGCGTCCCGCCCTTGTCATACGCGAACCAGCATTCGTCGCCCTCGCCGTTGTTGAACCAGTGCTCCGCCGGCCTGCTTGTTTTGCAGATGCCCACGCGCACGTCGTCGTTCATCAGCACCGTTCGGCGAGCCGTCAGGAAGTCGCCGTCGGTCTTCAGGTCCTGCGTGCGGATGTGCCGCCGGTGCAGCGGCTGCTCGGCCACCGGTTCGATGGGACAGAACCCCGCCACCTCCATCGATCGCACGCTGAACTCGTCCGTCGGCGGCGTGCGGTAGTAGAGAATGCTGTAGGTGCTGTCGAACCCCACGCGGGTCATACACTGTTCCATAAGGAGCTTGCCGTCCTCGTAGTGCGTGACGTGATGCTTGGGGGGAACGCTGCCGAGTCGGTGGTAGTGGATCATGATAAGCTCCTGCTCCCGCGCGATGCTGATGAAGGCCTTGAGACTTCAGATGTCAATTTGTCTGGCAGCCGCGGCAGCCAACCCTCAGGCGTCACCGCGACCTTATCCGGCAAGCAGCTTCTCCAATTCCGAGCGCAGGACGGGAAGCTTCTCCGTTACAATGCTCCAGGTCACCTCATCATCGATCGCGTCGTATCCATGTACGAGCACGTGTCGAAATCCTGCAATCTTGCGGTAGTCGGTAAGGCTCTCCGCTGCCGTCGAGTCGCATTGAATCAGTCGAACCATGGCCTCGCCGATAATGCCGCATTGGCGCTCGACGGCTGAGCGCAATAGTTCATCTCCCGCGAAGTCCTCAAACGCCTTGCCCGCGGTGAATCGGGTGATCCGGTCGGCAGCCGCCGCCATATCCAACAGCAACTTAGTCGTTTCAGGCGGCATACAACATCATCCGACGCTCATCGACGATCCGCTTGAAGACGGGATTGCGGATCGCGCGATAGGAAATGAGGTCAATCTTTCGCCCGAAGAGCTCCTCCAGATCAACCAACAAACCGAAAAATCGATCCGCGGCCTCATGCACGGTGAAATGGTTAAACTCAACGACGAAATCGAGGTCGCTCCGCTGTGGGTCGAAATCCCCTCGGAGCGCGGAGCCGATCAAGTATAGCCGGTGTACGTCGAACGCGCGGCACAGCTCGTCAAGACGCGCACGATGCTTTTCTATCAGCTCGATCATTTGCGCCCCTTCGCCGACTACAGATTCCCCCGCAACTCCTGCTCCCGCTCAATGCTGATGAACAGGGCCTTGAAGTTGCCGATGCCGAACCCCCGGCTACCGTGCCGCTCGATCACCTCGAAGAACAGCGTCGGCCGGTCCTGCACCGGTGCCGTGAAGATCTGCAGCAGGTAGCCGTCCTCGTCCTTGTCGATCAGGATGCCCAGCTCGCGGAGCTTCTTCCAGTCCTCGCCGACGTCCCCGACGCGCTCCTGCATGTAGTCGTAGTAGGTATCCGGCACGCGGAGGAAATCGATGTCCCGGCGGCGCAATTCGTTCACCGTCTCGTAGATGTCGCCCGTGTTCATGGCCACGTGCTGCACGCCGGGCCCATAGTAGTAGTCGAGGAACTCCTCGATCTGGCTCTTCTTCTTCCCCTCGGCCGGCTCATTGATGGGGAACTTGCACTTGCCCGAGCCGTTTTCCATCACCTTGCTCATCAGCGCACTGTACTCCGTGCTGATGTCCTTGTCGGTGAACGCCAGCAGGTTGCGGAAACCGAGCACTTCCTCGTACCACCGCGCCCAGTAATTCATCTCCCCGAGATGGACGTTGGTCACGATGTGATCCACCGCCGCCAGCCCCACCGCCGGCGATCCGAAAGCCTCGATCGCCCGGAACCCCGGCGCGAACGCCCCGCGGTAGTTCCCGCGGTTCACGAACCGGAAGATCGTATCTCCCGCATACTTGATCTCCCCGTATACATACGTGCCGTGCTCGTCCTCCAAAGCCTTGGCCGGCGTGAGCACCGTCGCTCCCCGGGCCTTCGTCTCGCGCAGCGCGGCCTCCACGTCGCCGACCTCCAGGGCAATCGCCTTCACCCCATCGCCATGCAAGGCGCAGTGCCGGCTGATCTCGTGGTCCGGTCCGTACGAGCTGGAGAACACGAAGCGGATCTTGCCCTGCTCCATGACGTAGCTCGCCTTGTCCCGGCTGCCCGTCTCCAGCCCCCGCTTGGCAATGGGCCGGAAACCGAACGTCTTGTCATAGAAATGGGCGGCTTGCTTGGCATTCCCGACGTAAAACTCGATGTGGTCGTAACCCTTGATGGGAAGGAAATCAGTCAAGACGTTCTCTCCCGGTTCCCACCGTCCCCGCATCTGCCGCACCCTTCGGCTCCGGTGGTCGAGCGCTCCGTTCGGGCGGCTTTGAAAAACATGAATCCCGTATGCAGGAGTATAAACCTGCGGCGGAGTCGGACCAACCGCCGCGCCGGTCCCGCGACCCCGCGATACCGACCAGCACGGCGCACGGATTCCGAACTTTCTACTTGCCACGCCCGTCGGCGATCGCTAGATTTCAGCTCGGTCTACGGGCCCAGCTCTGATCCAAACCCGCAAGCGACCCTTCACTTCCGCAAGCGGGTTCGGCGGATCGCGGCGCCGATCGACTGCGTCGGTCTCGTCGAACCACAACTCGATGTACGACCGCCGCGTTTACGCGGTCATTTCCCGGTCGAGGGGATGTTCCGCGGCGTGGCGATGGTCTGTTCCCGCGGCGTCCCGCGGCGCCCTGCCGTACGTGAAATCCCCAGGAGTTCCGTCTATGTCCACCTCGTCTAAGGGCATTGTGGGGAAGGTCTGCGCCTTTGGAATCCTGCCGGCCCTGGTTCTGGGCTGGGGAGTCGCCCTCGCCGAAGGCCCCGCGCCTTCGGCAGACACCGCGTCCTACGCTACCGTCGCCGAGACGCTGATGAAGGAGGATGCCGCGGCCCCGCAAGGGGTCCCTGCCCTCCCCGATGAGCCCGTCCTGTCCGAGGTGCCGGAGGCACCGCTGGATATCGCCGCACTGAAAGCGGAGCACGCCGGTGGGCCGGGCCTCCACAGTGTCATTGTTACTACCGGCGTCTCGCAAAAACCCGGCCGGACGGATCGACCCGATCTTGCCGCCTTCGCCGCCCGACAAGGCGGCATCCTCAAGTACAGCTACGATGCAGCGCTTCCCGGGGTCTACAACCTGCGAGGACTCACTGACGCCGCCGTCGAAGAGCTCCGCAAGACGCCCGGCGTCGTCTCCGTCGAGGAAGACCAGTACTATCCCGACCTCCTGCGCCTCCACAAGAGCACGCCGCTCATTCGCGGCCTGCAAAGTCAGATCACCGGCGCCGGGCTCTCCGCCAACGGCAGCGGCATCCGCGTCTGCGTCGTCGACACCGGCATCGACTCCGATCACCTGATGTACAGCTCGCGCATCGACACCGCCGCCGGACGCGACTTCTACAACGACGACAACAACCCCGAAGATGACAACGGCCACGGCTCCCACGTCTCCGGCATCGCCGTCGGTGGGACCGGGCTCAGCGTCGACTTCGGCTGCGTCGGACCGCAACCGTTCCAGGGCGTCGCTCCCGCGGCCACCCTCATCGGCATCAAGGTGCTCAACAGCTCCGGCGGCGGATTCGACAGCGACATCATCGCCGGCATCAACTACGGTGCCGACCAGACCGCCAACGGCGGCCGCTGCGACGTCATGAACATGAGCATCGGCATCGGCCAATACTCAGGACCCTGCACGCACAGTTGGGCCGTCGCGGCCAACAACGCCGTCGCCAACGGCGTCGTTGTCGTCGCGGCATCAGGAAACGAAAACTACGCCAACGCTCTGTCTTCGCCCGCTTGCGGCGTGAATGTTATCGCCGTCGGCGCCACCTACAACGACGACTACCCCAACTGCGAAATCTCCACCTCGACCTTCAGTTGGGGCGTCTGCACGGACATCCGGCCCGTGGAGGACCAGATCGTCTGCTTCAGCAACGAAAGCGACTACCTCGACGTGGCCGCGCCCGGCTCCATCATCTACTCCGCCAGCAACGCCGCCGGCGGCGGATCGATCGTCGGCCAGTCGGGCACGAGCATGGCCAGTCCCCATGTCGCCGGACTCGCCGCCCTGATCCTCGACGCCGACCCGACTCTCACCCCGGCCGAGGTTCGCCAGATCATCCGCGACGGCGCCATCGACAAGGGCACGCCGGGATTCGACCGCGCGTACGGCTACGGCCGCATCGACGTCATCAACTCCCTCAACCTCGTCGGCGGAGTGGGCTGCACCACCAACCCCGAGTGTGACGACGGCCTGTGGTGCAACGGCGCCGAGACCTGCGTCGGCGGAACCTGCCAGTCCGGCACCGCCCCGAACTGCAATGACGGCGTCGCCTGCACGACCGACTCCTGCAACGAGTCCACCGATTCCTGCAACCATGTCCCCAGCAACGCCGCCTGCGACGACGGCCAGTTCTGCAACGGCGCCGAGACCTGCAACGTCACCCTCGGCTGCCAGGCGGGCACCGACCCCTGCGCCGGAGGCCCCTGCGACGAGAATAACAACCTCTGCCAGCAACCGTCCAACGAGCAGCTCTGGGTCGTCTTCACCACAGCCGCAACCGTCCCCGGCCTGGGCACCGTCCAGAACGAGGACATCGTCGCCTATGACGTGGGCGCCGGAACTTGGTCCTGGGTCTTCGACGGCAGCGACGTAGGACTCGGCAGCTTCGCCATCAACGGCATGACCAAGCTCGCCGACGGCAGCCTGCTGCTCACCTTCACGGCCGCCGGCACGGTCGGCGGTGTCGCCATGGATGATTCCGACATCGTGCGCTTCGTGCCGACCTCGCTCGGCGCCACGACCGCCGGCTCGTTCTCCATGTACTTCGACGGCAGTGACGTCGGCCTGACCGTCAACGACGAGGACATCGACGCCATCGGCATCGCGGCGGATGGCCGCCTCTTCATCTCCGTCATCGGCAATTTCTCGGCCAACGGCGCATCGGGCGTCGACGAGGATCTGTTCGTGTTCAATGCCACGAGCTTGGGAAGCAACACGGCCGGAACGTTCGCCCTGTACTTCGACGGCAGCGACGTAGGCCTGTCCAACTCCAGCAGCGAGGACGTTGACGCGGCGGAGCTGACTTCCTCGGGCACGCTGCTTCTCTCGACCGTGGGAAGCTTCTCGGTCACGGGCTTGACCGGAACCGGCCTGGACGTGGTCGAATTCACGCCGAATTCACTCGGCTCGACGACCTCGGGTACCTACAGCCTGTACCTGAGCCTCGCGTCGCTGGGCATCAGCACGTCGGAGAACATCGCCGCGTTGCATTTGGAGGAATAGACCCTCTTAGCAGATCGGAGAACATCGCCGCGTTGCTTGTGGACGAATAAACCCTCACGGAGCCGTAGCGTTCCGCCTCACTTGTACTGCGTTCTCGCGGCCGTTACGGTTGAAAAACTGGAGCCCGGTCGGCGTCATCCGCGTCGGCCGGGTTCTTTTTCTGAAGCGTTCGACAGGTAGGGTGCATCTCGATGTACCAAAGGGATTACCGCGACGGGCACGCCGCATCTTGATCCCCCAAAGATGCCGGTCCGGGTGGCATGGCCAAGCCCGTCCGGCGAAGCCGGAACTGGGCGCCGCCATGCGTTTGCCTCAGGCCGCGCGGAATGCATCTCGATGCGCCAATTGACTGGTTCCAGCCGCCAGCTGATATTCAGGCGAGGAACACACTGAAAGGCTCGTCACATGAAAACGCTTCATCCCTCCTTGAGAATAGCGAGCATCTTATTCTTGGCTTCTACTGCCTTCTCCAGCACCGGTTGTCTCTACGCCACCTATCCCGAAACCGTCGATGCGTCGGACTTCGAAGAGTTCGAATATCGCTTTGAGGGCGATTCCTGCGAAGAAGGAGGCTGCCCGTCCGACTCACAGTGTGCATTCCCTATAGTCTGCAGGGCGACGATTACGCGAGAGCCAACGGGCGATTATTCCCTGCGGCTGACCCTTCTACCAGACGAACAAACTCCGCTCACCGAACTGGCTCCGCGCGTACTGACCGATGAAGACGCTCAGTGGTTTCTGGAGCTTTCTGGTAACCTGCGCATAAACCGGCACCCCCGGCCGTTCTGCACGATTCCATCCCAGATTGGGGTGACCAAGGAGCAGGTCGTACGCTGGGACGAACTTGAATTCGTGTTACTCGATTGCGATCGACCGCGTCTTTCTCACTCGCAGGTGTTTGCGATCACCATCTTCGTGTTCGGGCTTGCCCGCGAACCGGACGCTGAAACGCCGTGAGAGCTTTTCCAAGGACCCGGTCCGAGGCGAGGTGCAAGCGTAGCCTCCCGTGACCTGCCTCTTCCTGTTTTTCTTCTCCCTTCGTGCCTTCGTGCCTCCGTGCCTTCTTCCCTCCTCATTCCCCTCCTTCACGTGTTTCCGCGTCCGGCTTGTGCGGAACCTCCCGCCCCGTTTCCGGCGCTCCCGGCCGCTCCGACCCATGCGCCCTTCCAAATCCCGTGTTCGCCGACGCTTGTCGCGCCGCCGCCTCTTTCCTGCGCATCGCCCGATCGCTGATCCGCCAGCGCACGGCCTCCCGCAGAACGTACTCAATCTGCGCACTGAGACTCCGCAGGTCGTCTTTAGCCCACCGCCCCAACTCCTCGAGGAGGTCCGGCGGCAAGCGAAGTAGAAAGGGCTTCCGTTCGGCCATGACGTGGTCGCTTCCTGCTTGAATAGCGTTGTTTCATTCATTCACCCGGCCCGTCCGGCGGTCCAGACGCTCCGCACATCGCCCGCGGCGATCAGGTGTACAGCGTGCCCGTGTTCACCACGGGGTGGACGGCCTTGTCTCCGCACAGCACCACCAGCAGATTGCTCACCATCGCCGCCCGGCGCTCCGGATCGAGATCGACCGTCTTGTGCTCTTCCAGCTTCTCCAGGGCCATCTCCACCATGCCCACGGCCCCGTCCACGATGCGCTGCCGCGCCGCGATGATCGCCTCCGCCTGCTGCCGCTGGAGCATGGCCCCGGCGATCTCCGGAGCGTACGCCAGGTGGCTGATCCGGGCTTCCTCGACATCGACCCCGGCGCGCGCCACGCGATCCTGCACTTCCTTGTTCAGCGCGGCCGAGATCTCGTCCACGCTCCCGCGCAGCGTCAGCTTTTCGACCTCGTCGAACGTGTCGTAGGGGTAGGCCATCGCCAGGTGCCGAAGGGCCGCCTCGCTCTGGACCTGCACGTAGCCCTGGAAGTCCTCGACATCGAAGACCGCCTTCACCGTGTTCACCACGCGCCAGACCACCACGAGCGAAATCTCGATGGGGTTTCCGCGACTGTCGTTCACCTTCAGCGTCTCGCCCGCGAGGTTGTGCGCGCGAAGCGATATCTTTTTCTTCTCGAAGAAAGGGTTGGCCCAGTGAAACCCGCTCGTCCGCACCGTCCCCTTGTACTTGCCGAACAGGATGAGCACCGCTGAGACGTTCGGCTGCAGCGTGAAAAACCCGAACCACAAAACCAACCACACCAGCGACACCAATCCCCAGGCGACGATCCCCATGATGATCACGGCCGAAATCACGAGGTACCCGACGAACCCAAGCCCGATGCCCGTCGCGAAGAGCGCGAAAAGCATCCCCCAACCGCTCGACGTCGAAGTGTCAAACTCGCGGGTCTCCATCATATCACCAACCTTTCTAAGGGATATATATAATATATCATAATGCTATCATTCTGCAAGCGGTTGACGCGAAATGTCTCATTTTCAAGCGCTTCGCTGGCACAGAAAACCATAAAGTCTTTCAAATAAGATATTTATATACGAGTACCCGGCGCAATTAGGCTATCGCGCGGGCAAGAATGTCGCGTTATCGGAACATGCGAGGATCAGCGCTTGCCGGCGAGCGCGATTTGAACTTTGGCGCGTCTCACAGCCCGCTGCCTTGCCTCGAAAGAGGCGTCGTCGGTGACTTCCAACGCCTTGGCATCGGTCAGTGCCTGCTGCGCGGCCGCGGTATCGATTGCGGATGGTTTGCGGGCTTGTTCGGTGAGCACGGTCAAGCGGTTGTCGAGCATCTGGGCAAAGCCGCTGTCGATGAAGAATTCCTCCCGGCCGGAAGGTGTGTCCACGCGGATCGTGCCAATCCCCAACCGGCAAAGCAGCGGAGCGCGGTGCAGCATGATGCCCAGTTCGCCGTCATGAGCGGTGAACGCCGCGAAGCTGGCCTCGCACTCCAGAACGATCCGTTCCGGAGTGATCACGCTGCAGGAGAATAGCTTGTCCTTGGCCATGACTTCTCTTCGGTCTCGCCGATCATGGTAGAGGGGCGATTTTCCAACTGCAATGGTGAAGGCATGGAAACCGCATGCCCTGCCGTCGCTCCCCCACCGCTAAAGCGGCGGGCCACCCAATCTACTTGTCGCTCCCCCACCGCTGAAGCGGTGGGCCACCCAGTCTACTTGTCGCTCCCCCACCGCTGAAGCGGTGGGCCACCCGGCGGGAGGATGGTCCGCAAGGCGGACCCCAGGCGTCGCTCCCGCCTGCCGTCACTCCTACGATTCCTTGGCCATACGCTCCGCCTTGGCGGCCGCGTCCTCAATGGTGCCCACGTACATAAAGGCCTGCTCGGACAGGTGATCCCACTTGCCGTCGCAGAGCTCCTCGAAGGAGCGAACCGTGTCGTCGCGCGAGGTGTAGACGCCGGGGAAGCCGGTGAACTGCTCAGCGACGAAAAACGGCTGGGAGAGGAAGCGCTCGATCTTTCGGGCCCGGGCGACGAGCAGCTTGTCCTCTTCGCTGAGTTCATCCACACCGAGAATGGCGATGATGTCCTGGAGGTCCTTGTAGCGCTGGAGAATCTGCTGCACGCGGCGGGCGACCAGATAGTGACGCTCGCCGATGTGCTCCGGGGCGATGATGCGGCTGCTGGAGGCGAGCGGATCGACGGCGGGGTAGATGCCCTTTTCCGCGATGCCGCGCTCCAGGTTGACGGTGCTGTCCAGGTGGGTGAAGGCCGTCGCCGGAGCCGGGTCGGTGTAGTCGTCGGCCGGAACGTAAATGGCCTGAATACTGGTTACGGCACCGCGCGAGGTCGAGGTAATGCGCTCCTGCAACTCGCCCATCTCGGTTCCCAGCGTCGGCTGGTACCCGACGGCCGAGGGCATACGACCCAGCAGCGCCGAGACTTCCGAACCCGCCTGCGAGAAGCGGAAGATGTTATCGATGAAGAGCAGCGTGTCCGCACCGGTCTGATCGCGGAAGAACTCGGCCATGGTGAGCGCGGAGAGGGCCACGCGAAGTCGCGCGCCCGGCGGTTCGTTCATCTGGCCGAAGACCATGACGGTCTGGTCGATGACGCTCTTGCCGGTGTCGCCGATCTGGGCTTCCTGCATTTCGAGCCAGAGGTCGTTGCCCTCGCGGGTGCGCTCGCCTACGCCGGCGAAACAGGAATAGCCGCTGTGGAAACGGGCGAGACGGGCGATGAGCTCCTGAATGATGACCGTCTTGCCGACGCCCGCACCGCCGAACAGGCCGGCCTTGCCGCCGCGAACCAGCGGGCAAAGCAGGTCGATGACCTTGATGCCGGTTTCGAAAAGCTCCGTCTTGGAAGACAGGTCCTTCATTTCGGGTGGCTCGTGGTGGATCGGGCGGCGTTCCTTGATATCGACCGGACCGAGTCCGTCGATCGTTTCGCCGACCAGATTGAATACACGGCCCAGCGTCTTTTCACCGACCGGCACGGTAATCGGCTGCCCGGTGTCATGAACCGGCGCCCCGCGCTGTACGCCGTCGGTGGAGCCGAGAGCCACGGCGCGAACGCGTCCGCCGCCGAGGTGCTGCGCGACCTCGCACCAGAGCGTTTCCTTCTCGGTGGCGCCGAGAACCTCGCGGGTCACGTCCAGCTTCAGCGCGTTGTAGATCTTGGGCAGGCCTTCTTCGGCGAACTGCGCATCAAGCGTAGAACCAATTACTTGCGTCACTTTGCCGACGTTGCTGTTACTCATGACTGATTCCAAAACTCATTCACCATTCACCATTCAGAATTCTCACGCCAGGGCGTTCGCTCCGCCGACGATGTCCAGCAGTTCCATCGTGATCGCCGTCTGCCGCGCCCGGTTGTATTGACGCGTGAGGTTGCGGATCATTTCGCCGGCGGCATCGGTCGCGGCCTTCATCGCCACCATGCGGGCAATGTGCTCGCTCACGATGGCCTCATTGAAGCACTGCAGCAGTCGCACGCGGACACTGGCCGGAAGCAATTCGTTGAGCAGCGACTGCGGATCGGGCGAAAATTCGTACTCCACGCGCCGCGTCGGGCCCGCCCCTTCCGCCTGCTCCACGGTTGCCTCGCGACTGAGCGGCAGCAGTTTCACGACCGCCGGACGCTGCGATCCCATCGAATGGAAGCGCATGAAGGACACGTAGGCCGAGGCGATCTCGCCCTTGGCGTAGCGGTCCATCAACTCGTTGGCGATCGGCTCCACCTGGTCGAAGCGCGGAGTCTCGCTCAGTCCCGTGACGCGGCGGGCAATCGGCCGGCGCAGGAAGCGGAAATAGTTGGCCCCTTTCTTACCGACCATGAGCACGTCCGAATGAATGCCCTGCCGATCGGAAGCATCGAGCGCCTCGATGGCGGCCCGGAGCACGCTGCTGTTGTAGCCGCCGCAGAGGCCGCGGTTGCTGGTAATGACCAGCATGGCCGAACGCTTCACATCCGGATGCGTCCGCATGAGCGGATGGTGCAGATCGGTTCCAGCGGACGCGATGTCGGCAATCAATTCGGCGAGCTTCTCCGTGTAGGGACGCGCGGACAGGGCCCGATTCAGCGCCGCCTGGAAGCGCGCCGTGGCAATGAGCTGCATCGTCCGCGTGATCTTGCGGATGTTGCGCACGGATTTGCGTCTCTTCACCAGTAGGCGCCGATTGGCCATGGATCGCCTCGAACAATGCGGCTAGCGCGCCGCCACCGCCGGTCCCTTCGACTCTTCCAACTCGCGCTTGAAAATTGCCTTGTATTCGCCGATCACCTTCGAAATGCGCTCGGTGAGCTCATCGGAGAGCGCCCCTGTGCGATCGAGCTCGTCGATGATCTCGGGGAACTCATCGCGGAACCGCTTCAGCAGTCCCCTCTCAAACGCCAGCACCCGAATCACCGGCAAATCATCCAGGAATCCGCGCGTTCCGGCGAAGATGCTGAGGATCTGCTCGTTTACGCTGTACGGTTCGAACTGCGGCTGCTTGAGCAACTCGACCATGCGCTGACCGCGGTCGAGTTGCCGCTGCGTGGCGGCGTCAAGCTCCGTACCCAGTTGGGCAAATGCCTCCAGCTCGCGGTAGGCCGCGAGGTCCAGTCGGAGCGAGCCGGCAACCTTCTTCATGGCCTTGCGCTGGGCGTTACCGCCGACGCGCGAAACGCTGATGCCCACGTTGACGGCCGGCCGCACGCCCGCGAAGAACAGGTCCGGCTCCAGGTAGATCTGCCCGTCGGTAATCGAGATCACGTTCGTGGGGATGTACGCCGAGACCTCGCCCTCCAGCGTTTCGATGATGGGCAGCGCCGTCATCGAACCGCCGCTGTCGGGGAACTGGTGCACGCGGTACTTGTCCTTGTCGGGGAGCGACGCCAGCCACGCCTCGGCCTTGTGCTTACCATGTGGACGGTGATACGTACCGTCGGGATCGTCGGGGCGGTGCTCCTTCTGCGCGTTGAGCCCCTGCGGATGGACCTTGCACAACTTGCGGTCCCGGGTGTCCTTGGGCGTATCCTTCGGGACCACGCCGTACTCATCACGCAGCTTGACCGCGCGCTCCAGCAGACGCGAGTGCAGATAGAACACGTCGCCGGGGTAGGCCTCTCGGCCCGGCGGGCGACGCAGGAGAAGCGAGAGCTGCCGATAGGCCTGGGCCTGCTTGCTCAAATCGTCGTACACGCACAACGTGGCCTTGCCGTGCTCGTACATGAAGTACTCGGCCATGGCCGCGCCGGCATACGGCGCGATGTACTGGAGCGGCGCGGGGTCGGACGACGAAGCGGAGACGATAATCGTGTAGTCCATCGCCCCCGTCTCGCGCAGCTTCTCGGCCACGCCGACGACGTTGGACTCTTTCAGTCCGATGGCCACGTAGATGCAGACGACACCCTGGCCTTTTTGATTGATGATCGTGTCGATGGCGATGGCCGTCTTGCCGGTTTTGCGGTCGCCGATGATGAGCTCGCGCTGCCCGCGGCCGATGGGGATCATGCTGTCGATGGCCTTGATGCCGGTCTGCAACGGCTCGTTGACCGGTTGGCGAAGGGCGATGCCCGGCGCCTTGAATTCCAGCGGCCGGCGGGCGGGAGTTTCGATCACGCCCTTGCCGTCCAGCGGGCGCCCGAGCGGGTCGACCACGCGGCCGATCATCTCGTTGCCGACGGGAACGCTGAGCAGTTGCCCAGTACGGCGGACCTCGTCGCCTTCCTTGATGCCCAGGTAATCGCCCAGGATGACGACGCCGACGGAGTTCTCTTCCAGGTTGAACACCTGCCCGAACTGGCCGTTCTGGAACTCCACCTGCTCGAGGGCCATGGCATTGCTCAGGCCGTAGACGCGGGCGATGCCGTCGCCGACTTCGAGCACGGTGCCGACCTCGGCCACGTCTACATCGCCGCGGTATTGCTCGATTTCCTCGCGGATAACCGATGCGATCTCGTCAACTTTGAGTTTCATGTCTGTCGAACCCGGGAAACCAGTTTACCTGTTAACAGCGATGCCCTTTTCGCCGGCAGCGGCGGTTGCCGCTACGTCGGCATATCCGCGACATACGCGCGGCTGCGATGGATCTCTTCCGACGCGCGCTCCAGCAAGTCCGCCTTGGCCGCCTTGAGACGCGAGGACACCGTCGCATCGAACTTGTCATCGCCGATGCGGATGGACACCCCGCCGAGCAACGACGGATCGACCTCCTCGAACAGCTCCGGCTTCTTGCCGGAGAACTTGGCCGCGAGGTCGCGAACCTGATCGCGCAGCGCGGCGGAAAGCGGCACGGCCGTTCGCACGTGCACATCGACCTCGCCGCGCAACTCCTCGTGGGCCAGGCGGTAAGCCTCCACGATGGCGCGAATGAGCTCCAGCCGCCCCTTGCGGTTGATGATCTGGAGCGCGTCGGTCAGCATGTCGCTGGCGCGGCCGCGAAACGCCTTGTCGATCGCCTTACGGCGCGTTTCCGCGTCGACGTGCGGGCTTGTCATAACCCGCGCCCACTGGGGATGCTGATTGAGGAGCTTGACCAGATCGAGCAACTCCTCGAGCAGCGCGTCCGCCTGGCCTTTCGACTCCGCCAGCGAAAGCATGGCCTGGGCGTAGACCTGCGCCAGACCCATTTCCTTGTCACTGATGGTTGCCATGTTTGAAGCCGGCGTCTCCGCTAGCCCATTCGAAACCGCGCTTTCCCGCGCGTCGCGGGTCAGTTGCGCTTCATCGTATCCGACAATTCGCGAATCGAATCCGCGATCAGGCGCTCATGCTCCTTGGGGTCGAGTTCCTTGCGGATAATCCGTGAGGCGAGCTCCGTGGCAAGCTTGCCGCTCAGTTCGTAGAGCTCCTTGACGGCCGACTCCGTGGCGATGCTGATTTCGCGTCGCGCGCGGGTAACGATGGCCTCCGCCTCCTTGCGGGCGTTCTCTTCGATCTGGCGCTTGACGACCTCGGCGTCGCGCCGGCCTTCGTCGACGATGCCGGATGCCTCGGCGCGAGCGGCGTCGAGCTTCTCGGCGTACTCCTTGAGTCGTGCCTCGGCTTCCTGGCGATCTTTTTTGGCCTGCTGGAGCGATTGGAGAATGAACTCCTCCCGCTTGCGCAGTCCGCCGAGAATCGCCGGCCAGACGAAGCGCCCGAGCACGAACACGACCAGCCCGAAGATGAGCAGCGTCCAGATGGCGTTGCCCAGGTCGCCGGCGAAGAGGTTTCCCTGGCCCTCGCCTTCCGCGGCGACGGCCCGCGACGCGAGAGCGTGCATGCTCAGGAACAGGGCGGCCACCGGCCGCGCGATGTCGCACATTCGAATCGTACGCACGTATCCTCTCCCGATCGGGTACGAAGGCGCACGGCGCCCCGGCGCATTCCGACCGCTGATCAACCCGCAGGCGAACCTAGAACACGACCGCCAGCAGTCCGACGACCACCGCGAACAGCGTGGCGCCTTCGATCATGGCCGCGGTGATAAGCATGCCGGTGCTGATCTGCCCGGCGACTTCCGGCTGACGGGCCATGGACTCGACGGCGCTGCCGCCGATCCGGCCGATGCCCGCGGCTCCGCCCATGACCACCAAGCCCGCGCCGATCGCACCGCCGAGACGGCCGGCGCCCTGCGTATCCAGGAACGTGCCGTGGGCCTTGGGCGCCGCCGCGCCGGGCTCATCGGCCGCGCGAGCCGTCGAAACATCGGCGAACAGGAGCACGAGCCCGCCCACGATCATCCACAACGCCAACTTCGCGAATCCACGATTCATAGTTCTCACAGCCCTCTTGCCATTGCCCGCCTACGGGGATCACGGGCGGTCTCTTCGCCATCGCAGTCACGCCTCACGGCCCGGACGCCCCGCAGCTTCCCGGGCATGGCGAAGTGATGTATGTCGACTGTCAGTCAGTCACTTTCGCTTCGATCGTCGAATGCCCTTCCGGCACGCCTTCGTGATGCCCGTCGCCATGGAAGACGACCGACATTCCGATGAACACGGCCGTTAGAAACGTAAAGATGAACGCCTGGAGAAACGCAACGAAAATCTCCAGGAAGTAGATCGCCACGCTGCCGAGAACCGCCGGCACCGCCACCGCCGCGCCGACGCCCGCGCCGGCCGTGCTGCCGGCCATCAGAATCAGGCCCACCAGGACTGCCAACAGCATGTGACCCGCGATCATGTTGGCGAAGAGTCGCACGGCCAGGGCGAAAATCTTGGCGAGCAGGCCGATAATTTCCACCGGAATCAGGATCGGCGCCAGCCAGATCGGACCCGGGCAGAAGTGGGCGATGTAGTGCATGCCCCCAATCCGAAGCCCGTTCACGATCATCATGAGCATGGTCAGAACGGCCATCGTCGCCGTGACGAAGATATTTCCCGTGGCCGTTCCGCCGATGTGGGTGCCGAAAAGCGCGCTGACCGGGTGAATGGGGAGCAGCCCCAGCAGATTCATCGTCAGGACGAAGAAGAACGCACTCCAGATGTAGTTGATGAAACGGTCCGTATGCTCATGAAGCACCGGCTGGGCGACGTTCTTGCGGAGGTAATCGCAGATGACTTCCAGGAAGTTGGCAAACCCGGTCGGCACGAGCCGCCCGATCTCGTCGCTGCCGCGTCGCTTGCGCGCCAGGGAGGGAAGGAAGAGCACGAGCAGCAGGCCCGCGATGATCATCATCACGATCTGGTCGCTGAGGAACGTGATCTTGCCCTCCGGCGTCAGCAGCCAGCCGAGGAATCCCAGCGAGGACTTCAGATCCAAATCCCCCTGGCGCAGCGGATGTTGCACCACGTGCGAAAGCGGATTCAGCGAGGCCAGCACCGGTACGTAGAAGCTCATGAGGGTTCCGAACGTTGCGCTCCCAGCCGCCGAACGGCGAACGCCGTCTCCACCGGGAGCAGTGCGCAGTAACTGATCGCCAACCAGATCAACAGAACACGCGGGTCAAAGTGGCCGGAAAGACCCGCAGCCAACCCGCCAGCAATCACCAAGCCCAATCGAAGGGCCATGGGCACCACCGTCGCCGTCAGGCGATCCGCAGGCCGAAGCTCGGCGGTACCACTGCCTTCGATGATGACGAGCATCGCCATCATTCCGGCCAGTCCCGCCAGAAGGCTGATGCCGCAGCCGACGAGCATCGCCGAAACCGCGTCCGATCCGCCCAATCGCATCGTGGGAAGAACGCCGGCGCCAATCAGCAGCAACGAAACCGCCACAAGCAGGATCGCGTAACGAGCCAGCGCCTTCCAGGAACGCATATGCTCAGGTCCCGTCGCCATTCTCCCGCTGCCGCCTGCGCTCATCCTCCGCCGATTTCGCCGCCTGGAGCGACTCACGGAGGAAGTTGTAGCCACCGCCCACGATTCCGAGCGCCGCGCCGACCACCACGCCCCACGGACCGCTCTTGTACGAGCGGTCGATCCAGAGTCCCAGGAGCGTGAAACCCACGACCGCCGCCGCGAACTCGAAGCCTATTCCCGACCAGCGAACCCAGGAAGACCGATCTGCCCGACGCTTGGTCATGCGGGCCACCGAATCGCGCCGCACGAATCCGGTCGGACCGCCGCGGCTGCAATCTTCTTGTCGCTAACATCCGGCGACCGGCATCCGACCCATCCGCTCCGTCCACGCCCCGTCAAAGGGGGCAGCATACTAGCAACCTGCTCGCTTCGCTTCAAGCACATTTTAGTGCCTTTGCAACATGACATGCCGGCGGCATTCAGCTTCCCGTTTCGCCTGCCGCAACCGCCCCGATTGACGTCGAGAGCCTCTATCACTAGGTTGTATCGTGGGGAGGAATTGCGATCGCCGTACAGGCGCGGGATTACCCTCGCCTTCGCAGCGGGCCTCAATCCTGAATCGACCTTTTGTTGGCACGCATCTGCGTGTTCCGACCGCCGGAGATCGCCTCGTAAGCACGTCCAGCCGGCCATCGTATGATTCCTCATCTTGCCATCCTTGGAGCGACCGGAGCCGTCGGGCTGGAAGCCTGCACGATTCTCGACCAGCGCACCCTGGCATTCGATCGCTTGACCCTGTTGGGGTCCGCGAGAAGCGCGGGACAACGGGTCCAGGTTCGCGGCCGCGCTTACGAGGTTCGTGAAGTCGATGACGCCGCCTTCGCCGACGTTACCCACGCCATCTTCAGCGCCGGGGCCGAACGCAGCCGCCGATACGCCCCTCCCGCGGTTTCTGCCGGGGCGGTGGTGGTGGACAACTCCTCGGCCTTCCGAATGGCCCCGGAAGTCCCCCTCGTCATCCCCGAAATCAACGCCCACGAAGCCGCCCGCCACCAGGGCATCATCGCCAACCCCAACTGCTCGACGATCATCATGAACGTGGTCGTCTGGCCGCTGCACCGCGCGAATCCCGTGAGGCGCATCGTGGTGAGCACCTACCAGTCGGCCAGCGGCGCGGGCGGCGCCGCCATGGAGGAGCTTCGCACGCAGTCGGGCGAGGTTCTCGCCGGACGCCCCGCCGCCCCCAGGGTTTTCCCGCACCCCATCGCCTTCAACCTCTTCTCGCACAACACGGCCATCGACGCCGACGGCTACAACGTCGAGGAGCGGAAGATGATTGAGGAGACGCGGAAGATCTTCGCCGCGCCCGATCTTCCCATTACGGCAACGTGCATCCGTGTGCCGGTGTTCCGCGCTCACAGCGAATCCGTAAACCTCGCCTTTGAACGACCGATCCATCCCGACGAAGTGCGTGAGATTCTCGCCGCCGCTCCGGGTGTGCGTGTCGTGGATGATCGCCAGGCGAACCGCTTCCCCATGCCCGTCGAGGCATCCGGCAAGGATGACGTGCTCGTCGGACGCATCCGCGCCGACCTAAGCCAGCCCGACGGCCGGGGGATCGAGTTGTTCATCAGCGGGGATCAGCTTCGCAAAGGGGCGGCGCTGAATGCCGTGCAGATTCTGGAAGCGTTGACAACAGCAGGGTAGATCCGCACCGACCGATGCAAGTATCCTCACGCGCCCTTGCATTGGAGAGGAGCCCTCGCTCCTGCGTACTCCGTTTGCCCAATCCATCGGCGCGGCGGTACCTTCCCTATCGTGACATCGAATCCGTCCAAACCGCCCGATCTCTCCACCGCCGGCCTCCTTGCCGAGGGAGGCCTCATCGCCCGGCATCTGCGCAGCTTCGAGCTCCGCCCGCAGCAGATCGACATGGCCGAGGGCGTCGCGGCCGCGCTGCACGAAGGACATCACTTGATCGTCGAAGCCGGCACCGGCGTGGGCAAGAGCTTCGCCTATCTCCTGCCCGCGATCGAGTGCGCGGTTCGCACCGGCCGGCGCGTCGTGGTCAGCACCCACACCATCGCCCTGCAGGAGCAGCTCATCCAGAAGGACATTCCCTTCCTGCGCGAGGTGCTTCCCTTCGAGTTCAACGCCACGCTCGTGAAGGGCCGGGCGAACTACATCGGCCTGCGGCGGCTCGGCCGGGCTTCCCGCCGGCAGGACCTGCTATTTGACGCCCAGGGACAAGTCTCCCAACTGCATCGCATCGAGGACTGGGCCTACCAGACGGGCGACGGCTCGCTTTCCGACCTGGACTTCCAGCCCATCGGCGCCGTGTGGGATCGCGTGCGCAGCGACAGCGACGACTGCCTCGGCCGCAACTGCCCGCACTTCGGCCCATGCTTCTACCAGCGGGCCCGGCGCCGCGCGGCAGAAGCCCACCTGCTGGTGGTGAATCATGCCCTGCTGTTCTCCGACATCGCACTCCGCCGGCGCGACGCCGCCATCCTTCCCGATTACGACTACGTGATCCTCGACGAAGCGCACACGGTGGAGGCCATCGCCTCCGACCACTTCGGCGCGACGCTCTCCAGCGGGCAGATCAACGCCCTGCTCAACGCGCTGTACAACGAACGCACGGGGCGGGGAATCCTCGCCAAGGACATGCCCCGGCCGCTGTTTGACGCATGTAATGATGCGCGGTCGGCCACGGACCAGTTCTTCCGCGAGTTGCAAGCGTACTTCACGCCGCAGGACCCGTTCAGTCTGCGGCTTCGCCAGCCGCTGGACCTTGAGCAGCGGGCGGCGGCGGCGTTCAGCAAGTTGGCGTCCCAGTTGCGCGAGCTCCGCGAGGATCGCGACGAGGAGGAGGAACGCCTGGAACTGGACTCGTCGATCCAACGCTGCGCGGAATTCTCCGCAATAATTGACATTTGGTACCGCCAGGCGGAGGAAAAATGGGTCTATTGGATGGAGGCAACATCGGCGGCGCAGCGGAACGTGCGACTCTGTGCTCGTCCGGTGGAGATCGCACCTTTTCTGCGCGCGTATCTTTTTGATGCCGCCGAAGCCGTGGTGATGACTTCGGCCACGCTGGCTACGTCGGGGGCGGATCCGTTCGCCTACCTGAAGAGCCGTGCGGGGGTGGACGACGTGGAAACGCTGCTGCTGGGATCGCCCTTTGACTACGCCGCGCAAATGAAGGTGTACGTCGAGGCTGACCTGCCCGACCCCAATGACCAGGCGTACGCACCGGCCGCGTGCGACGAGATTGAGAAATACTTGCTCATGTCTGAAGGTCGAGCGTTCCTATTGTTTACCAGCTACGCCACGATGAACGACTTCGCCAAGCGGCTGGAAGATTTCCTCACAGAGAACGACATGCCTTGTTTCGTCCAGGGAACCGGACTACCGCGTTCGCAGATGCTCGACAAGTTCCGCGAAACGCCCCGCGCCGTGTTGTTTGGAACCGACACCTTCTGGGCGGGCGTGGATGTGCCCGGCGAGGCACTCTCCAACGTCACCATCATCAAATTACCCTTCGCGGTCCCCAACCATCCTTCCATTGAGGCGCGCATCGAGTCCATCAAGGCACGCGGGGGAAATTCCTTTACCGAGTTCCAGCTTCCGGAGGCGATCCTCAAATTCAAGCAGGGCGTGGGCAGGCTGATCCGCAGCCGAACCGACCGGGGCATCGTGGTCATTCTCGATCCCCGCGTCTGCACGAAATCCTACGGGCGACAGTTCCTGGCGGCGCTGCCGGAGTGCGAGGTCGAGATCGTTCTTCATGAACGGGATGGCTGATCGATGCCCTCGGCAAAAACCAGCGTACGAAACCGCACGCCGAAAGCCGTGCTGCACCTCCTTCGGCGTGACCGTCGGGAGTATTTCGCTGGCATTGCTATAGGTGCCCTTGTTACCGTGGGGACCTTCGACGGTCAGTTGAGGGGTCTGCACAGCCCGCTGGGCATAGTCTTGATCTTCACCGCGCGGTCGATCGCCTGCGCTTTTTCATTCGAGATTCGGGAGAAACGAATCCGGCGCCGGCTTGCGGCCATACGAGGGCTCGGGCGGTGTCCGTGCGAACGGTGCCTGTATCCGCTGGATGAAGACCAGGAGATATGCCCGGAGTGTGGCAATCGAATCCTGCCAGAATCACTGAGAGAGATATGGAGACACTACGTGTCTTGGAAGACCAGTCAGCCGCTTGAGGATGATTGATTCGCCGCTCCGGTGGGCTGGACGATTAGGCCTGGAAGCCGTTGAATCGCGGGCGTGCTCTTGCGCGTCAACCCGGCAGAGCCGTCAGCTCCACCTTCGTCACGCGGGCCACTTCCTCAACGGTGGTCATGCCCTGGCGGACCTTGTTCCAGCCGTCCTCGCGCATGAGCTTGAGCCCCTGTTGCCGCGCGGCCGCGAGCATCTCGCCGGCCGACTTGCGGGCGATGACGAATTCCCGCAGCTCCTCCGTCATTGTCATCAACTCGAAGATGCCGAACCGCCCGCGATACCCCGACTGGCGGCAATCACGACAACCCACCCCGCGGTACAACTTCTCACCCGGCTGGTAGTCCAGATCGGGGGGGAGGTCCTTCGGATCGGGCTCGTACGTTTCCCGGCAGTGCGGACAGATTCGCCGCACCAGGCGCTGCGCCAGCACGCCGCTGACCGCGCTGGAAACGAGGAACGGCTCCACGCCCATGTCCAGGAGTCGTGTCGCGGCCGTCGCCGCGTCGTTGGTGTGCAGGGTGCTGAACACGAGGTGTCCGGTGAGTGCCGCGTTGATGGCGACCTCGGCCGTCTCCAGGTCACGAATCTCGCCCACCAGGATCACGTCCGGGTCGTGTCGCAGGAACGACCGCAGCCCCGACGCGAAGGTCAGTCCGATGTGCGGCTTGACCTGCACCTGCTGGATCCCGTCCAGGTAATACTCGATGGGGTCCTCGATGGTGAGAATCTTGATCTCGTCCGAGCGGATCGTGTTCAGGGCGCTGTACAGCGTGGTGGTCTTTCCCGAACCCGTCGGACCGGTCACAAGCACGATGCCGTACGGCTGGTTGATCAGGTGGGTGATGCGCGTCAGCGCGTCGCCGATCAGGCCCAGTTGATCGAGCGAGAACAGTACCGATTGCTTGTCGAGAATACGCATGACCACGGCCCCGCCGAACGCCGTGGGGATGATGCTCACGCGGAGGTCGATGTCGCGATTCTGCGCCTTGATCTTGAACCCGCCGTCCTGCGGCAGGCGCTTCTCGGCGATGTTCAGGTTGGAGAGAATTTTGATGCGGCTGACGATCGCGGCGTGAAAGCGGCGAATCTCCGGCGGAACGTTGGTGGTGTGCAGCACGCCGTCGATGCGGTAGCGGATCTTCAGGTCGTTTTCGTAGGGCTCGATGTGCACGTCGCTGGCGCGATCGCGAATCGCCTCCAGCAGGATCTCGTTGACCAGCTTGACGACCGTGGCTTCCTGGGCCTGTTCGATCAGGTCGGCGTTATCGGCGTCGAACTCGCTGACCACCTCCACGCCCTGCTCGCCGATCATCCGCTCGACGGTGTCGCCGCCGACCCCGAAGTGGTCCTTAATGACCCGCGAGATTTCCTCCCCGCTGGCCAGCACGGTTTCGATCTTCGCCCCCATGAGCATGCGCAGCTCATCGAAGGCATAAAGGTTGAAGGGATTGTTGGTGGCGACGCGAATCGCGCCGTTGCTGCGGTCGATGGGCACCACGCGGTCACGGTGGACGACCTTCGAAGGCGCCGTCCGCAGGAGCTCCGTGTCCAGCGTCACCGACGCGAGATCGATCAGGGGTATGCCGAGCTGCTCGCTGTAGACCTCGAGGTAGTCGCGCTCGTCGATCAGCCCCATCCGCGCCAGGCACTGCTCGATCCGCTCCGACGGCTTCCGCGACGCCTTCGCCTGGTCGAGCTGCGCCGAGGTCACTTTCTTCCGCTGTACCAGTAGGTCGCCGATGCTCACGCCTGTCGTTCCATCTCTTCGAGCCGAATTTCGCCCCCGGGCTCCCTGCCCGCCAATCTCGTCCGACCTCGCCGCCCGCCTCGGAATCGTCCCGTGGCGCACGGCCTCGCGGCGCCCGATGGTTCATCGGCGCGGACCCCTCCCCCTCCTTATACCGCGCCGGGCATTCCAGGATTCACGTCTCCCCCGGGACCCCTGCGGACCCCGTCGCGCCCTTCCCGGAGCTCGGTTTACGCCTCCTCATCGTCCCATATCATAGCAGGATAGACGAATTCGGGCGGGCGCCAGGCTCGTCATGTCAATCCAATTTGCGACCGGAGACCGCTTCGTGGCCAGCTCTCAGACTTTCGAACAGCGATATCAGCATTGCCGCAAGGCCCTCACCGACCGAGGCCAGGACCACGTCCTCCGCTGGTGGGACGACCTCGACGCCCCGGCCCGGGAGCGCCTTCTGAGCGACATCGAGTCCATTCCCTGGGAACTCGTCGATCCCCTCATCAAGACCCACGTACTGAATCGCCCCGAGCACCGCATCCCCGAAAATCTGATGCCGCCGGACGTTCACCCCCAGCCGCCCCGACCGGCCGACCGGCAGAAGTACGCCGACGCCCGAGAGCTGGGCCGCAGGCTCCTCGGCGAAGGCAAGGTCGCGGCCTTCACCGTCGCCGGAGGACAAGGGACCCGTCTGGGCTTCGACGGACCCAAGGGCGCCTTCCCCCTCGGCCCCATCGGCGACAAAACCCTCTTCTCCTATTTCGCCGACATGGTCCGCGCCGCCCGCGACTGCTACGCCGCCGCCATCCCCTGGTACATCATGACCAGCGAGGACAACGCCGCCGACACCGCCGCCTTCTTCGAAACGAACGATTACTTCGGGTTGCCCCGCGAGGACGTGCGCATGTTCAAGCAGGGCATGCTCCCCGCGTTCGACCGTGGCGGGAAGCTCCTGCTGGAGTCGAAGGACCACCTGGCCATGGCGCCCGACGGCCACGGCGGATCGCTCAAGGCCCTCGTCCGCAGCGGCGCTCTCGACGACATGCGTCAACGCGGCGTGGAGATCGTCTCCTACTTTCAGATCGACAATCCGCTGGTCAAGCCGTTCGACCCGCTCTTCATCGGCCTGCACCACGCCACCGAGTCGGACATGTCCAGCAAGGTGCTCCCCAAGGCCGACGACCTGGAGAAGGTCGGCAACCTCTGCATGGCCGTCGGGCGGCTCGTGCTTATCGAATACTCGGACTTCCCCGAGAAGCTCGCCCGCGAGCGCAACGCCGACGGCTCGCGCAAGTTCGACGCCGGCAACCCGGCCATCCACATGCTCGACGTGGAGTTCGTCGCCCGCGTCATCGAGCGCGACTTCCGCATGCCTTTCCGCCGCGCGGACAAGGCCGTCGAGCACGTCGATGCCGCGGGCCGTCGCGTGACACCCGAGAAGCCCAACGCGGTAAAATTGGAGACGTTCGTCTTTGACGTGCTGCCACTGGCCAACAACCCGCTGCTGCTCCAGGTGGACCGGGCCGAGGAGTTCTCACCGGTAAAGAACGCCACCGGCGTGGACTCCGTGGACACCGCGCGGCGCGATCTGGTGGAGCGTTCCTGCCGCTGGCTGGAATCGGCCGGGGTAAAAGTGCCGCGCGACGCTGAAGGCTTCCCCGCTGCCACGATTGTCGTCGGCCCGCGCTTCGCTCTCGACGCGGACGAGGTGGCGGAGAAGCGGGACAAGATTCCGGCAATCCGCCAAGGGGAGAGTGTTCTTCTTGGGTAGTTGCGCGGGGCATCGCGGTTCGCATGTCGCTGGACACGCGGTTCGCCTGCCTCAATCACGCCGTGAACAGGAAGATCATCGGACCGAATACGCGTGATTCGTGCTATCTCACCTCACGGGATTCGGCGTTCGAGTGGCTTTCAAGAAACTCGCGCGTTTCCGCCGGAATCTCCCGCCCGCACTCCGGACAAGTGCCCGACTCGTTCCCCGTCAGATCGTAACGGCACTTCGCGCATAGGTGCGTCATGAGCCTTCGCCTTCTGAGCCGAGGCCGGGTCACGAGGAAGTAGAACGCCGGATAAACGAGCGTGGCGAAGTAGGCGAACCATGTAGGAACGCCCACGCCAGCAAACCAATGGGATTTATTGAAATCCAAGCCGGGAAGCATTTGGCTGGTTAACGAGAAATGATGCCACCAATGCATCCGGTCCTTCTGATAGGGATCGTATCTGGAAGCGCTGGAAATGCTTACAAACACTTCCAACGTCTCGAAATACACGAAAATGGACTCTTGATCTTCGAGCGAGTACATGACCGTAAGCGTTTGCCCGCCGCCCATCACCTCAACGGGGCCCTTCAAGAAATGAAAGCCTGGGGGCGCCAACTTCGTCACCCCCCACGCCGAGATGAGAGCCCCCAGCGCCAGAAATGACATCGCAAGCAGGCTGAATCGAACGAAGCGCACGGCCGCAATTGTACCAATCGACCGGCGTCGAAACCACGCGATTCCAGGCCGCTGGGCGCGTTCCACGGCTTCCCTCGAAAACTGGCTCCATCGCTGCGACCCCCTATAATCCCGGCGACGCGGCGTTTTTTGGCGGCAAGGCACAAGCAGCGTCGCGGCGCGTCATTCCGGTGAAAGCCGGAATCCAGGACCGGCGCCAGAGAGATATCCACTGGACTCCGGCCCGCGCCAGAGAGACGGCGCATGGCGTGGTTCTTTCACGGTTGACGAAGCACAAGGCATGATCACGCACATGAAGAGCAATTGCCGGCGGCTGGGCGTCGTGTCGTACCTCAACGCCAAGCCCCTCATCGCCGGGCTGGATCACGACCCGGCCTTCGATCTCCGCTTCGAGGTCCCCTCGAAGCTGCCCGCCCTGCTGGAATCGGCCGAGGTGGAATGCGCCCTCGTTCCCGTCATCGACATCCTGAGCGCTGGCAGCCGCTGGAAGATCGTCTCCGACGCCTGCATCGGCTGCGACGGCGAGACGTTCACCGTCCGCGTTTTTTCCCGCGTACCCGCGGAAAAGGTCCGCATCCTTCACGTCGACGGCGACTCCCATACCTCTGTGGCCCTGGCCCGCACGATCTGGCGGGAGTCCTACGGGTACGATCCGGAGATCGTCCCCCTGGAATCCGCCGCCGGCGACGCCTCCCGCGACGCGATCCTGCTCATCGGTGACAAGGTGGTGACATCGCGCCCCGTGGGCTACGACCTGGAAATCGACCTCGGCTCGGCCTGGAAGTCCCTGACCTCCCTGCCCTTCGTTTTCGCCGCCTGGGCGGTCGATCGCGACGCCGACGTGGGCGACCTTGCCGCGCGACTCGGCGAGGCCCGCGACCGCGGCGTGCGCTCCGCGGCCATGATCGCCGCCGACTTCGGCCCGGGCATGGGCTGGCCCGTTACCCTCGCCACCCGGTACCTCACGCAGCGACTGAAGTTCACCCTGGGCCCGAGGCAACGCGAAGGCATGGCCCGCTTCCGCGAACTGCTCGCCCGCCACGGCCGACTCAACCACGAAGAGGAGTTGATCTTCGCATGACCACGATCTCCACGACGCCTGCCGCGACGCGCCTCAGCGAGGCCGAAGCCCTCGAGATGTACCGCGAGCTGTCCATTCACGAGCTCGGCCGGCGCGCCCACGAAGTCACGCTGCGCATGCATCCCGAGCCGTATCGCACGTACGTGGTCGATCGCAACATCAACTACGCCAACTACTGCACCGCCCGTTGCATCTTCTGCAACTTCAAGGCCGACCCGCCGGGCATGAACACCGGCCGCAAGGACCTGCCGGACGGCTACGTCCTCAGCTTCGAGGAAATCGGCGCCAAGATCGAAGAGCTCATCGCCATCGGCGGCACGCAGGTGCTCATGCAGGGCGGCCTGGTTCCCGCGGAGATGTTGCCGTTTTCCTGGTACGAAGACCTGCTCCGCTTCATCAAGCGCGAGTATCCCGGCATCCATATTCACGCCTTCAGTCCGCCGGAGATACACGCGTTTCACGAGATCTTCGAAATGCCCGTGCGCGACGTGCTGCTGCGACTTCAGGAAGCCGGCCTGGATACGATTCCCGGCGGGGGGGCAGAGATACTTGTCGACCGCGTCCGCGACCGCATCGCCCAAGGCAAGACGACGACGGATCAGTACCTGAACGTCATGCGCGAGGCCCACCGCATCGGCATGAATACCAGCATCACCATGATGTTCGGACACATTGAAACCGTGCCCGAACGAATCGAACACCTCCGTCGCATCCGCGATCTTCAGGACGAAACCGGCGGATTCACCGCGTTCATTTGCTGGACTTTCCAACCCGGCGACACCCCGCTCGGCCGGGTCGCACCGCTGCCGCTCGACGGCCCCCGGGAGCCCGACGGCAAGCGTCTTTGCCTGGCCGATGCCCATGCCTATCTGCGGATGACGGCCACCGCGCGGCTTTTCCTCGACAATATCCCCAACATCCAGGCAAGCTGGGTAACACAGGGCGTCAAGATCGGACAGCTCGCGCTCTATTTCGGGGCAAATGACATGGGTTCAGTCATGATGGAAGAAAACGTGGTGTCCGCCGCCGGAACGACCTTCCGCATGACGGAAGCCCAGATTCGCAGCGCCATCGAGCAAGCCGGCTGGCTGCCGCGCCGCCGCAACTGCTATTACGACGTGATCGAGCCGATCTGACTAAAATCCCCAGAATCCCCTGCCTCTATCTTTCCACAATTCGCAACGTAAAAGTCTCCCTACTTTTTTTCTAGCATGATTGCCAGTCTTCTGGTTAGAATGGGGGCAGGCTGTGTTCCCACGCGATCTTATGGGAACGTGCCGATAAGTAAGGTTGCTCCGCCGGATCGTGACGCGGTAAACCCGGGTGACCTCGATCTCCGAAGCCGTCGCAGGTCGTTCAGCTTGAGCTGGTCGACGAGCGTAGCGGAGACTCCCGGGTCCGACTGAATACGTCCGATAGCCGCGCCGGCAACGCAAGAGTGTATGGGGAATGTAAGCGCCGAGATTCGACTCGGGTCGGCCTGAGTCGCGAGCGTCGTCCATGAAGCCTCTAGATGCGATCTGGAATCGCGCCCGCGCCGACCTGGTTTATCGAACGGCTACCGGTGACGAGGATGTGTTCCTCTGGGAACACAGCTCGCGCGTGGCCAGGGTCGCGCTGCGCATCAGCCAGCTCACCATTGTCCAGAAGCAGGGCCCCGATCTGGACGCCGTCGCCGCGGCCGGGCTGTACCACGACGCCGGCTGGATCACCCGCCTTCAGGAAAACGAAATCACCCCCGCCGAAATCCTTTCCCGCCCCACCAACATGGCCCACAAGGAGCAAGGCGCACAGATGCTCATCGCCGCGTGCCAGGATCACCTGAGCAACGACACCATCAAGCGGGCCGCGGAGGGCATTCGCGGCATGTTCGACCGCAACGCGGATCGCATCGAGGCGCAGATCCTGACCGAGGCGGAGACGCTCGAAGAGTTCAGCATCGCCGCATTGTGGCCTGTCATCCGCCGCGGCGCGCTGGAAGGCAAAGGGGTTCAGGCGGTGATCGACAACTGGGAACGCCGCAAGGAATATCAGTTCTGGAGTGCCCGGCTCAAGGACGGCTTCCGCTTTGCCTCGGTTCGCGCCCTGGCCAAGAAGCGCCTCGCCCAGCTCGAGCATCTCATGGAAGACCTCAAGGAGCAGCACACCGGCGAGGACACCGCCACTCTCGTAACACCGCCCACCGGCGAACGAAGCCATTCATCCGGTTGAGGTCGCACCCTCTTCGCTTACCAATTCCGATTCCGCCTGGGCTGGGCCTGACGGCTTCTGATGTGTGCGCACCTGGTTGAGTATCCCTGAGACCAGCACGACCACCCCGCCAAGCACAAGCAGCACACTCAGCCATTTCCCCGCCGATCGACGCATCGAGGCAAAGGCGGCCGATCGACCGACCACCGCGGTCGCGATCCAGAAGATCGCCAGCGCCGCAAGCAGCTTCACGCCGAAGATCGCATGATACGGCATCGGATCCACCTTGGGCGGCCAGGCCACGTGCACGAAATTGAATCCACCGGTCAACAGCAGCACGGCAATCCCTGCATGCACGACCGGGGCCCAGCGGCGGCGGAGCTCCTCCCGAACGCTTTCGCCGGACGCCTCATCGAGTGTGCGAAACATCGGCCAGGCGGCGATTCGCGCGTACGCCGCCCCACCGACCACGGCGAACGCGGCCGACAAGTGCAGCCACCGCGAAACCAAGTAAACCCAATCGATTCCTTCCATCCGCCCACGCCTCCTCTCCGGCTCGACACGCCATCCCGCCAACACGGCGGGCTGGCATGCTCGGCAGGATTCTACACGCTCATCGCCCGATGTCTTGGTTTGAAGCGAAGCGCGTAAACAAGCCCGCCTGCCACGATTTCGCGACAGGCGGGCATGCATGGGGGCAAGGCGATCATCTCTCGAATCAGGAACCGTCGCCCGAGGCCACCTGAGAGGCTCCCGCGGCGTTCTCATACTTCGCCAGGGCCGACTTCAGTTCGTCGTTGGCTTTTTTTCCAGCAAGGCGCACGGCTTCCCGCTGATGCTTGACGGCACCGGCCGCGTTCCCGGCGCGGAACTCCGCGAGAGCCAGCGTGTCCAGATACGCCCAGTTCTTGAAACCGGTCAGCTTACACGCCCGTTCGGAAAGCTTGAGTGCCGCGGCATCGTGTTTCTCTCCGAATCGCTCCTCGGTCAGAAGCGCCCAGGCGAGGTTATTCAAGGCCATGGCATTGTCGCCGGCGGCCTCGGCATAACGGTCCAGGCAGACATTCGCGGCGTCCACGTCATTCTTCTTCAAGGTCAGAATCTTGCACCGCTTTTCGATGAGATCGAGGCGGCCGGGCTCCGCGTCCAGAGTTGCGTCAATCGCCGCGAGCGCTGCGTCCCATTTCCCTTTCTGAATGGCATGAGAAATGCGCTCCTCGCGTTCGGACGCCGCGCGGTGGGCCGCCAGCTCCGCACCGAGCAGCGGTCCGACATCGGGGACGCCCGCGACGCGCAAGCCGAAATGCAGCGTGTCGTTCGAATGATCCACCAGCAGGAGCGCCACCGTGTCCGTGAGGACCTCCGCGGCCTTGGCCAGTTCGGCGCGATCCGATCCCGGCGTATAGAGCATTGCCATCTTCGCCAGTCGACCGGGATGGGCGAAGATCGCCTTCGTTGTCGCCGACCCGATCGCCCCGATACTGCCGGCATATCCCGGATCGTCGAGCACGGACTCGTGGTCGTTCCGGGCCGCCAGCGAACGCGCCAGGACATTCTCGTTCGAAGCGACGATCACGTCATGATCGTCCGTCGCAAAGAGCACGCGTACACCGCCGGGGAACGTGAAACTCCGGGCCTTGATGCCCGCCACCTGAACCGGCGCGCCTTCCATCGCCCCGCTTCCCGTCGCCAGGCTGGCGATGCCCAGCATCTGCGTCCATAACGCCTCCGACTTGCTCGGATCGTTCACGGTCAGGACGACTCCCGCATCCGGTACGCGCCAGCCCGAGGTCCCGTCCTGATCCGGCGCCAGGACGAAAGCGGCCAGCGTCGTGATGTTCGCGAATATCTCCCGGCCGAAATCCAGGGCCGTAATCACCGGAGGGCCGTCCGTCTTTTGCGCCTGGTAGACCGCCTCGCCCGGCGGGGGGTTGAGAGCGGTCGCGATGAACGCGGCCGCGCCCGAGGGAATGGCCCGCAGCGTCTCCCGATCAATCGCCGGCGTGCGCAGGAAGTTGTATACCAAGTTGCGGTGGTCGTCGCTCAGCCGTAGTGACACGTCGAGGAAGAGTCCCTTGTCGCCGATTCCCGCCTTGCCCACCACCGACTGAAGACTGTCGGGATCGAGCAGAGCTCGCGCGACCGCCACGTTGGGATCGGCCGCCGCGCCCGCTGCGAGCATGATGTTGGCCATGCCCATGACGGGACGGGCGTTCAGGCAGAAGAACAGCATCGAGTCGTCGCGCGTGGCGAGTTCCTTCGCCAGGTTCGAGTCACTCTTCAGCGAGGACGACTCCCGCCCGGTGAGCCGCGCGATGACCCCGTCGATGTCCGATCGCATCGTGCCGGCGATGACCAGGCGCGACGTGAGCGTGACGAACGCCTCGTTTTCGATGTTGTACGTGGGGAATCCGTCGATGGGCTCGACGGACTTTCCGCCGATGGGAAGTCCTGTCTCCAGCAGTCCGCGAATAACCTCCAACCGGCCGGGATTGAGGATGATCACTCCCGTCGGCTGCATCTTGATCGGATCGAATCCCGTCACCGCCAGGGCCGCGCCGCGCAGTCCGGTCAGTTCCCGAACCAGCTCCGGGCTGATCGCGACGGCACCGTTTTCATTGCCCGCCATCGATCCATCGCGGAGCAAACCCAGTTGCGAAAGAAGTTGTTCGAGGTGTTCGCCCGGGCGGGTGAACTCGACGTAGGCCAGGGTAGTCGGCGGCACAAGCGAGGCGAAGTCCGCCGAAGCGAGTTCCTCGCGGCACGCCTGCATGCGCGCCTTGGCCTGTGCGCGAAGGTCACCGGAAAGCCGGGAATCGTCCAGCGCCTCCTTGTACAGGTCCGCTGCCCCCGACCAGTCCTGCTTTTCGGTCTCGAGGTAATAAGCCTTATAAAAGCTGTCCGCGCCGCCCGTCGCGGCCTGAACCATATGGGCCGAATGCAACGCTCCAACAAAGAATGATACCGCCAGCGAGTACGTGATTGACCGTAAGACCATGACCCTTCCTCCTTCGCAACCAGCCACACATCAGCAACGTTCGACCCGAATCCGTTTCCTGAGCTCCGGTGCCCGGGTGGATCGTGACCGCCGCGTCCGCCATCGAAGACACGTCCGCCATGCCTACGTTGGCCAATTCGTGATTCAATGGAATATATTTCCGCGCCGGACGATTTCCGCCGCGCGATTACCCCGATGCGACAATTCCTGACCGGGCCCCTTGGTCGGCTTGCCAGTTTCAGCTCACATGGAGCCGAACGGTGTTCCTCAGCATTGACGATGCCCTGACAGACCGTTAACGTGCCTCGCGATTTGAGCCCTGACGCGTCCCATTTTCGACAGGAATCGACAACACCCCGGCCGCATGGCACCGCGCGCACACTGCGGCTTTACGCCCACGTCTTGATGCTCGCTGCGTTGCTGGCTGGTGCCGGGGCTTGTTCCCGCAACTGGAATCGGTTTCGAATCGTCGATGTCCGCGCTGGCGGCGAACGGCGCTCCTTTGTGGAAGATTTCTCCGAGGGATACTTCAACATTAACGACGCCGGCACGCTGGACCTGGTTCTTCGCCGACAGGAAAGCAACGCCGGTCCCGACGACCAGGTCACCCAGGTCGTACACGTCCACGGCGTGTGGCGGTCCATTCCCGGCCGAACCGTGGCCGAGTCTTCGCAGCTCAATGGCACCGTCGTGTACGCGATCCAGATCGGGCGGACGGGCGCAACCTACGAGGGAGCGGGATCGCTGTTCTTTGATCTCGCCGATGACGGGAACGAAGCGGAGGGCTCGATCGACCGGTCCATCCTGCGACCCGCGCGACGTCTGCCTGGCACGGCCGACATCTTCCAGCACGTCGAACTGAGCGGCCGGTTCCGCGCTGTGCGCGATCCGCGACAGACCATCCGCCTGATGAACGAAATCGAGCGGAGATTCGGCGGACAGGAATCTGCCGTGTCCGGCGATACCGGGCGCTGATGGCCCGCAAATCACCCCCCGGCGCTGAGTACGACCTCATCCTCGGTAAAATGCTCGCCGCGCCGAATCGCCAGAATGCTCTCGATCACCACGCCTGCGGCCAGCACCAGCAGGCCCGCCCCCACGACGAGCAGCAGCCATTGCTGACGCTGATAGAACGCCCCAAGTTTCTCGACCAATGCCAGCAAGGTACTGATCAGCATGAACACCGCGGGCAGTCCGGTGAACAGTGCGTTCCGCCGACGCTGGTACAGATAGACCGACGCAACCAGCAGCGCCAGTCCGGCCAGCAGTTGGTTGGTCGTTCCGAAGAGTTGCCACAGCACCAGCCCCGCCGCCTTGGTCCCGCCCGTTTCCGGGTCCGCCACGCGGTAAAAGGCAAAGAACCCGATCGCCACGCAGGCCAACGCCGTTGCCACGTAGCGATTCTGCATCACCCGAATCCGAAGCGCCGAGCCGATCTCGGAGATGTTGTAGCGCAGCAGTCGCGTGGCCGAGTCCAGCGTGGTCAGCGCGAATGAAACGACGACCACGGCAACAAACCCGGCCGCCAGTCCGCGATCCACCCCGAGCGTTTCGATGAATCGGCTGCACCCGCGAACGAACGCGCCGAGCTTGTTGGCCATGCCGCTCTCGATCGCTCCCCAGTCACGGTATGCCGCGGTCCACGCCGGCGCCGACTCAAACCCGGCCGTGCACGCCAGCACCGCCAACAGACCCAGGATCGACTCCCCCACCATCCCGCCGTAGGCGATAAAGCGCGCGTCCGACTCCCGATTGATCTGCTTGGACGTCGTCCCCGATGAGACGAGGGCGTGAAACCCGCTGGCCGCGCCGCAGGCGATGACAATGAAGACGAACGGATACATCGGCGGGGCGCCTTCGGGATGGGCGTTGATCGCCGGCGCCGCGAACTTCGGGCTCAGCAGGAAGAACCCCGCGTACGTCGCCAGAAGTCCCAGGTAGAGCAACAGCGAATTCAGGAAGTCCCGCGCCTGGAGCAGGCTCCACACCGGCAACACCGAGGCAACGAATCCATATGCCAGGAGAATCCACGTCCACGTCCCCTGCTTCGGCCAGAGTTTCGCATCGACGCCCATCGTGGGATACCGCGTCCCTACCCACACCGCGATCAGCATCAGCACGAACCCCACGGCTGTGACCGGCCCAAGCGGGAACTTGCGGATGTACAACAAGTGTCCCATCACCAGGGCCATCAGAATCAGCGCCGCCGAGGGCACCACGGCCGACGGGTACGACGTCTTCGCCGCCGCGAGATCATTGGGGTTGAAGTCCGGACCGGCCTGGAAGAACACCGCCAGAACGTAGACGAACACGCCCATCGCCAGGGCGATGCCGAAGAAGATCAGCGCCAGGAACAGCCCCTTCGCCCGATGCCCCACGATGCCCTCGGTGAGCTTGCCGATGGACACGCCCCGCGCCCGCATGGACAGCACCAGGGCACTCAGATCGTGCACGCACCCCACGAGGATCGAACCCAGCACCACCCAGAGCATGGCCGGCAGCCATCCCCAGATCACCGCCACCGCGGGTCCCAGCAGCGGCCCCAGCCCCGCGATCGACGCGTAATGGTGCCCGAACAGCACGAAGCGGTTCGTGGGCACGTAGTCCACGCCGTCGGTCATGGTGTGGGCCGGCGTGAGATTGGCGTTGTTCAGGCGGAATATCCGCTCGCCGAGGAACCGGGCGTACACCTGGTACCCCACGACGTACAACGCGAAACAACCCAGCGTCGCCAGCAGCGGTGTCATAGCGGGTCATTGCTCCGGATAGGCCGGCAGTTCTTCCGTCACAGCCACGATGCACACCCGGCCGATGCCTGGCAGGTCACCGGTCCTTTGCCTGTAGACAACATATTTCTCGTCGTCGGTCCATTGAAAGAAAACGACACCGAATTCCAATCCACCCATACCCAGCCGCTTGGCCGGGCCAAGCGCTGTGCCGTCGAGACGTGAGAATATCTGGTGGAAATGTTGACCGGAGGCTCGCGGATACAATCGGTCAACCGAGCCGTTCGTGGAGAGAACCGCCTCGGCGGCATCTGTCGGCGCTTGCGACGTTTTGAGCAATTTGCCTCCGGTCACGGGAACGAGGTTGCCATCGAAGAAGAGTTGCGTCCCATCCTGGGAGAAAGGCAAATTAGGGTACAGGCTCGTGCAGCATCCCGTCGCCGCCGGTTCGGCGTTGTCCCAGACCGCATCGTCAACGATCTCGGCCGTGCCAGTGGCGGGGTCAAAGCGATAAACGGCGAGATGAGGGATGAAGTCCTGCGTTCCGTCTATGCCATCTGTGATCGCTTGGTCGTGCTGCTGTGCCGTCAGCAACAACACGTCCCCAACCACGGACTCCTTGCGAACTGCGAACGCCGAAAGGACCACCTGCCATTCCGGCGTATCGAAGCAGGGCACGTCGCTCTCACCGCCCACGGAATCGAAATTGCATCCCGACCCGGCCAGCAGAATCACGACGCCCAGCAGCGCCCGCGCTTGCATCCTCGAAACTCTCTCACTATTGCCCATTGCCTACTGCCTATTGCCTCTCTTCTTCCCCTTCGTCGCTCCGCAGCTCCGTGGCTGCGTGGCTTCTTCCCGCCTCCAGCGTCCCATCCGCCTTCTCCTGGAGCTGCTGGATCTGCAACTCCGCGCGGGCGAGGATGTCCCGGCACTGGCGGATCAGGCCCATGCCCTCCTCGTAGCGGGCGATCGATTCCTCCAGCCCGATCTGCCCGTGCTCGATCTGTTCCGCGATGCCCTCCAGCGCCTTCAACGCCTCCTCGAAGCTCAGTTTCTTCTTGGCCATGTTATTCGAAGAGCTCCTTCTGCTGACGGTTGACCACCGTCGACTCAAACGTCCCCTCGCTCACTTCCGTCTCGACGCGGTCGCCGTCCTTCACCTGCCCGGCCGAGCGCACCACCGCCCGCCCGCGCTTGATCCGCGTGATCGAAAATCCCCGCGACAGCACACTGCGATGACTCAGCGCCGCCAGCAACTCGTCCTGTTTTTCCACCACTTCCCGCGCCATCGCAAGTCGATGCCGCACGCCCTCGCACAGTGCGGCCGACGCCGCCTCGAAGCGCTCCCGTGCCACGGCCAGCGCCCGCGCCGGCGAGCTCCGCTCCAGCCTTGCCGCCGCGACCGTTCCCCGCCGCTCCGCCCCGCGAATCCGCCGCATCATGCCTTCGCGCAGGCGATGCTCCCCGTCACGCAATCGCAGGGCACCGCGCATCAGGTAGCCGTGCGGCGTGATCTGCCGCACCAGCGAAACGAGCCCCTCGATTCGCCGCCGGAGCCGATGCACGCCGCGCTGCATCACGAACGTCAGCCGCTGCTCGATCTGTGCGAGGAATTGCTCGCGCCGCCGCACGTTGCCCAGCGGATCGCGAAAGCACGCCCGGCCGGTCACACCCGCCAACCGTGCCCGCCCCAGGGAGACCTTCCCTGAAACGCAACGGCGCATCCTCGCTTCCAGCGCCGCCAGATCGGCGAGCACGTCCGCGAGAACGGGAACAGCGATCTCCGCCGCGGCCGTCGGCGTCGCCGCGCGAACGTCGGCCACGAGGTCCGCAATGGTCACGTCCACCTCGTGCCCCACGGCGCTGATAATCGGGATCGTGCTCGCGAAAATCGCCCGCGCGACGATCTCCTCATTGAACGCCCACAAATCCTCCAGTGATCCGCCCCCCCGACCAACGATCATCACGTCGATCCCGCCCAGCCGCTCCGCCTCGCGATTCAACTTGCGGATCGCCGCCGCGATCTGCCCGGCCGCGCCTTCGCCTTGAACGCGAACCGGGAAAAGCAGCACGTTCACGCACGGATACCGCCGGGCGATGGTCCGCAGCATGTCCGCGACCGCCGCCCCCGTGGGACTTGTCACCAGGGCGATGCGCCGCGGATAGCGTGGCAAGGGTCGCTTGTGTTGCTCGTCGAACAGGCCTTCCTTGGAGAGCTTTTCGACAAGCTGGCGGAAAGCCAGTTCCAACGTCCCCACGCCGCGCGGCTCAAGCTTGCGCGCGTAGAGCTGGTATCGCCCCGCCTTTTGGAAGACTTCGACGCCGCCCGTGGCGATCACCTCCATGCCGTCGCGCGGTTCGAACTTCATCGACGCGGCACTGCTCCGCCACATCACGCAGGACAGCTCGCTCCACGGATCCTTGAGCGTGAAGTAAAGATGCCCGCTGCCATGCCGCTTGAAGTTGCTGATTTCCCCCACGATGTGCATCGTCGGCGGCAGGGCCTGTTCGATCGCCTGCCGGATCATGCCCGTAAGTTGCGTAACCGTTACGAGCGCCGGACCTTGGCCCGACGAGGCCCCGCCCTTGTCCGGCTGCGTGCTGCCTGCCTTGCGCCGCCGGGGCGATCTCCCCTCGCCGGGACCGGGCACGCGAAACGGATCGAAAGGCTCACGCTTGGCCATGGCGGCGAGCTTACTTCGTTCCGGCAAGCCGTGCCACGATCCCGGGGACTTCGGCCGGCGGGATGCATACCGTATATTCCGACGAGACGAAGTCCGGATCGCTACAATCCGAGAGCGCGCAAGCGGGGCCGGATCGTTATCACCGGCAAGACGCATGATCGAAAGCCGCATCGTCGCCGTAGACCACGTGCACCTCGAGGCTTCGCCCGAGGCTTGTGAGAATCTGCGCTGGTTCTACGGCGAGCTTGCAGGTCTGACAGACCTTCAGCCTGACGAGTGGCAAGGCGAACTCCTCCGCTTCAAGTCCGAGCGAATCGAGTTGCGCATCCGCCTCACCCCGGAACCCCGGCTGGAACAGATCGCCCACACGGCCACCATCCTGGTGGACTCCCTTGACCTGGCCTGCGAGCAGTTGCTCGAGCGCCGCATCGCCTTCGATCGCTTGTCCAACGTGGCCTTTACGGACCGTCGCATCAGCCTCCTCGACCCCGGCGGCAACCGAGTGGCCTTCAAACAGCGTTGGCCTTTTGGCATGATCTGACGCCCGCGTAAGCCCGCCGAATTCCGATCCCCCATTCCGGTGAAAGACGGAATTCGCCCCCCCTCTTGCCGCATGCACGCCGGCATGCGAGAATTTCCCGGCGGAGGGGATGACAGGCACGGGCACGTCGTGTATACTCTGGATGTGCACGTGGGGTTATCCCTGCACGACGTGCCCATCCGAATCTCTGGCTCCGGTCGTTTTCGCCGTCCCTTCCGGGTTTCACCAGCCTTAACGTTCGCTGGTTTACAGTCCCCGAAAAGTGGTTCGCGCGACCTGCCGGACGCGGCACAAATCCTGGCGCCCGCTGTGTTGGCGGGCAGGTTTCACTCCGGGTGAGTATTCGGTGAGCATGTCCGGTTCGGAGCATCCGCCGCGGCTTCGCAGCTCGCACCCCAAGCCGGTCATCGGTTTGACGGGAAGCATCGGATCGGGAAAATCCACCGTCGCCGACATCCTCCGCGATCTCGGCGCCGCCGTGATTGACTCGGATCGTCTGATTCACGACGAACTGCGCACCCGCGATGTGATTGCGACGCTCCACGACTGGTGGGGGCCGGACGTGGTCCTTGCGGACGGCGGCATCGACCGCAAGGCCGTCGCGGAAATCGTCTTTCACGACGACCAGGAGCTGGACCGACTCCAGGACCTGCTTTACCCCCGGATCGAGCGGCGCCGCAGCGAAATGATGCCCGGGCTGTTTGCCGACGCGTCCCTTCGCGCCGTGGTCCTCGAAGTGCCCAAGCTCTTCGAGATTGGCCTGGATCGCGAGTGCGACGCGGTGGTCCTGGTTGATGCCGATCGGGACGTACGGATCAGGCGGCTGGCGCAATCCCGCGGCTGGTCCGAGGACGAGTTGTCGCGCCGGGAAAACCGGCTGATTCCACTGGACAGGAAGCGATCGCTTGCCGATTATATTGTGGAGAACCATTCCACGCTGGACGCACTGCGTCGCAAGGTCGAGAGCGTTTTTTCTTCGATCCTGACCGAATTCACTACTACGCAATGATGTATTCGCGGCGTCGGCGCACATCGGTTGTGTCGCGACAGACCGCATGACTTCAACACGCAATCCCGACCGGAAGGCTTCCGGTACAAGTCGCAATCAGGAGGAATGTTTCATGGCGAAAGCCACGCCCAGCAAAGTGCGGTCGCCCCGCAGAAGGCCGGAGAACACACCCAACAGTGACGAGGCGCCGCGCGGCAACAGTGCCATGTCGGAACCCGAAACCTTCCCGCCCAGGGAAGCCGACACGCCCCCCATCGACCCTGAAACCCACGCCAAGTACGAGGAAATCAAGCGCGGCGAGACCCACCTCACCGAGCTCCAGCGCATGAGCGTCGCCGAGCTCCACGAGGTGGCCAAGGCCGAGGGCATGGAGGATTACACCGGCCTCAAGAAGCAGGACATCATCTTCCAGATCCTCAAGAACCGCATCAGCCGCAACGGCATGATGTACGGCGAGGGCGTTCTGGAGATTCTCCCCGACGGCTTCGGCTTCCTCCGCAGCCCGGAATACAACTACCTGCCTTCGCCGGATGACATCTACGTCAGCCCCTCGCAGATTCGCCGCTTCGGCCTGCGCAACGGGCACGTCGTCGCCGGGCAGATCCGGCCGCCCAAGGAGTCCGAGCGCTACTTCGCGCTCCTCCGCGTCGAGGCCATCAACTACGAAGACCCCAACGTGGTCACCGAGAAGACCAACTTCGAGGACCTCACCGTCCTCCACCCCGACAAGCGTCTTCTCCTCGAGACCGGCCACGACGAAATCAACATGCGCATCGTCGATCTCGTCACGCCCATCGGCAAGGGACAGCGCATGCTCATCGTCGCGCCCCCGCGAACGGGTAAGACCGTCCTCATTCAGAAGATGGCCAACGCCATCGCCAAGAATCAACCGGAGTGCTTCATCATCATCCTGCTGATCGACGAGCGCCCCGAGGAAGTCACCGAAATGCAGCGGCACACCACGGCCGAGGTCGTCAGCTCAACCTTCGACGAGCCCGCCTCGCGCCACGTGCAAGTCGCCGAAATGGTCATCGAGAAGGCCAAGCGTCTCGTCGAGTACGGACGCGACGTGGTCATCCTGCTCGACTCCATCACCCGACTCGCCCGGGCCTACAACACCGAGATCCCCCACTCCGGCAAGATCCTTTCCGGTGGTATCGACGCCAACGCCCTCCAGAAGCCCAAGCGCTTCTTCGGCGCCGCTCGAAACATGGAGGAAGGCGGTTCGCTCACCATCATCGGCACCGCCCTCGTCGACACCGGTTCCAAGATGGACGAGGTCATCTTCGAGGAATTCAAGGGCACCGGTAACGCCGAGCTCCACCTCGACCGCCGTTTGGTCGAGCGCCGCGTCTGGCCGGCCATTGCCGTCTCCGCCTCCGGAACGCGCAAGGAAGAACTCCTCCTCGACCCCAAGGAGCTCGAGCTTGTCTACAAGCTCCGCCGGGTTCTTTCGGACATGAACGTGGTCGAGGCCATCGAGATGCTCCGCGTCCAGCTCAACAAGTCGCGGACCAACGCCGAGTTCCTCATGACCATGAACATCAACTGACGGAACGCGCCGCGAAAGGGCGCGGGCGGAATCGCTCGCGCTCGCCCGCGGAACTCGAAAGCAGACTCACGATCAACGGGACACTCGCAGGAATTCGCATACAATTCCTGCGAGTGATTCCTTTACAGGAAGGAGCAACCTGCCATGGACGTAACCATCAAGTACTGCGTACAGTGAAGCTACCTGCCCAGAGCCGCCGGTCTGGCGGATGAAATCAAGAAGAAATACGGCGCCCAGCCCAAGCTTATCGAGGGCGCAGGCGGCGTCTTCGACGTGCACGTCAACGGCACGCAGGTCTGGAGCAAACACGATATCGGCCGGTTCCCCGAGAACCACGAAGTGCTCGAGCGTATTGACAAGCTCGCCGGCAAGCAGTAACCGTCGCGCAGCGAGTCGGCCGCGCGCCCCATCGTCCGACAGCGGCCGTCTCAACCCTGTCCGGAAAGGAGCGGTGCGCCATGAGCGCCACGATTACCTGGCAAGGCCACGCGTCATTTCGGCTTACGCTGCCGGACGGCCGCGTAATCCTCATCGACCCATGGCTCACGGAAAATCCCGCCTGTCCCGCCGCGGAACGCAAGATCGCCCGCTGCGACATGATCGTTCTGACCCACGGCCACGCCGACCACGTCGGTGACGTCGCCCGGCTGATCAAGGGGTTCAACCCGCCGGTCGTCGGCAACTACGATCTGTGCGCCGCTCTCCAGCACACGATCGGCCAGGCCAAGTACAGCGGCATGAACACCGGCGGCACGCAGGATGTCGCCGGCGTTCGCGTCAGCCTTACCCAGGCGTTCCATAGCTCGGCGCTCGGAACCCCCGACGGACCGGTCTACGCCGGCATGCCCAACGGCGTCGTCGTTGAAGTGCCCGGCCTCGCCCGGCTCTACCACGCCGGCGATACCGACGTCTTCTCCGACATGAAGCTTATCGCCCGGCTCTTCAGCCCGCAGATTGCCATTCTGCCCATCGGCGATTTCTTCACCATGGGCGCCGCAGGGGCGGCGATCGCGGCCGATCTCCTCCAGCCGCGCGCCATCATCCCCTGCCACTACAAGACGTTTCCGATCCTGGCGCAATCGGCGGACAAGTTCCGCGAAGCACTCCCCGATGCGCTTCGCAGTCGCGTGCACGCCATCAACGCGGGCCAGTCGCTCTCGTGGACGGCCGACGGCGTGGCTGCGGCGAGTTGATCTCGCGCCTGCTTTTCCATCGACGATCCGCCAACAGTCCCGCAAGGCATACGGTTTGCGTGTCGACAAACACGCATTTTGCATGCCTTTACTATCCCGGTGAACGCGGTCCCTTCCGCATTCCCCATTCCGCCTTCTCTACTTGCACTCTCCGCCCATCTGGGCCATCCATTCCTGCCCGGCCTTGGTGCACTCTTCCGGCGTCATGTCCTTGATGTGCGTCGCCACGCCCCACTCGTGCCCGAACGGATCGCGCAAGCCGCCGTAGCGGTCGCCCCAGAAGGCGTCCATCGCCGGCATTGTGACGGTCGCCCCGGCCTTCTCCGCCCGCTGCATGAACGCGTCCGTGTCCTCTACGTACAGGTGCAGCTTCACCGCCGTGCCCTTGAGCTTTGCGGGCGAGACGCAGTGATCCGACCCCGGCCACTCGTCGCAGACCATCAAATGCGAATCGCCGATCTTCAGTTCCGCGTGCATGACCGACTGCCCGTCCGGACCCGGCATGCGCATGATCTCCTCTGCCCCGAACGCCTTCTTGTAGAAGTCGATCGCTTGCCCTGCACCTCGAACGATGATGTGCGGCGTCAACGTGTGAAACCCCTGCGGTACCGGATTGACCTTCTGCGCCATGATTCCTCTCTCCGTTTCTTGACCCGAAAAGACCCACGACCGGCCGGACCGCCCGACCGTCGATACAGATCCTAACGAAACCCAAACACGCCGTCAACCCCTTTTTCGGACCCGTTTCGCGGGATTCTTCCTGAATCCTGCCCCAATCTCGCCGCCAAAGCAGCGCCCCTTCCCCCGACCCGACCGGGCCACTTCTTCCTGTTGCCTGTTGCCTATTGCCCAATTCCCATTGCCCATTGCCCATTGCCTATTGCCTACTGCCTCTCTCCTTCCCCTCCGTGGCTTCGTGGCTCCGTCGCTTCGTGGCTTCTTCTTCCATCCTTCTCATGTAGTCCCGCAGCGCCGATACGCCCGCATCAAACGGCTCGATCCGCCGCTCGCTCCGGCTCTGCATGATTCCCCCCTCCATCACCGTGAGGATGAACATGGCCGTCTGCTCGCGATCCAGGTCCGCGGGAAGCCGATCGCCGGCGTCCTCCAGGCATTTCTGCACCACCTTCCGCCAGCTGGCGAAGTTCTCCGCAATGAGCTTGCGGGCCTGATCACTCTTTTCGCCGATCTCCAGCGCCAGATTCCCGATCGGACACCCGCTGCGAAACGCACTACCCGTCAGCATCCGCCGATACCCTTGCATGATGCCGAAGATCCGCTCGATGGGATCGGCCGTGTGATCGAAGACCGGCTTCATCACCACCGGCCAGAGCAGATCGCGATACGCCTCCAGCACCGCGACGAGCAGATCCTCCTTGCTCTTGAAGTAGTAGTAGTGACTCCCTACGGCAGCCCCGGCCTTGTGCGTCACGTCCTTCAGCGACGTCACCTCGTAGCCCCGCGCGTAAAAAAGCTGCATCGCCGCGGAGACCAGCTTCTCCCGCGTGGTCGGCGGCATCGGCGGAACCTCGACCCGAACTTGTCCCCGGCCTCGTGCCGATTTCACTTTCGTCCCCGTAGCATGGTCCATTGTGACGGCTGTCTGTTCTCATCTCGTAAGGCATGCGGTTCGCGTGTCGCCCGACACGCGGTTCGCATGCCTTCATACTTGGACCGCCGACGCAGACTACCCGACGAATCCGCAAGCTCTTCGAGCAAGAACATCTGCTCGACAATCGCCGCTAAATAGTTACGGCATGCGAACCGCATGCCCTACCGGCCTACTCCGGCAACTCCTCGGTCACTGGCACGATGCAGACTCGGCCAATCCCAAGCAGATCGTCTAGCGACTGCTCGTAAACAACATACCGTTCGTCATTCATCCACTGAAAGAAAATAACGCCGTTCTCGAGTCCGCCCATTCCCAATTTGCGGGCCGGGCCCAACGGTCTTCCGTCAATGCGCGAGAAGACCTGGTGATAATGCTGTCCTGATCCCAATGGATAAAACCTGCTAATCCGCCCGTTGGTCGACAGCACCGCCAGTGCCTCGCTCTGTGGGGCGTCCGATGTCTTGAGCGCCTTGCCACCCGCAACGCCCACGAGCAGCCCCTCGAAAAGCAACTGCGTTCCGAACAACTCAAAGGGCTCCCGAGGCAGGACCGACGTGCAACACTCCTGTGTCGGTCCGGTGGCGTCGTCCCAAGCGGAGTCGTCAACCCGGCGGCCCGTGCCCTCGGCCGGGTCAAAGCGATAGGCAGCCAAGTGCGGCGAATAGTCGCGGGAACCATCGGAAGAGTCCAAATCGGCTTGCTCGCGGCTTTGCGCAGTGAGCAGAAGGACATCCGAGTCCTCCGATGCATACCGCAATACGAATCTACCGAAAGTCACGCGCCATTCCGGTGTCTCAAAGCAGGGCACGTCGCTCTCCCCGCCGGCGGGATTCAAGTTGCATCCCATGACCCACAAGAGAACGACACTCATCACCAACGATCGCACCCGGATGCCCCTTTTCTATTCCGGCAACTCCTCCGTCACCGGCACGATGCAGACCCGGCCAATGCCCACAATGTCTTCGAGGGCCTGACTGTAGACGACGTACCGTTCGTCGTTCATCCACTCAAAATTAACCACATCGTTTTCCAGCCCGCCCACCGCGAGCCGGCGCGCCGGGCCCAACGGTCTACCGTCCAGACGCGAGAAGATCTGGTGATAATGCTGCCCTGATCCCAATGGATAAAACCTGCTGATCCGGCCGTTGGTCGACAGCACCGCCAGTGCCTCATTGCTCGGGGCATCCGATGTTTTGAGCGCCTTGCCACCCGCTACGCTCACGAGCAGGCCTTCGAAGAACAACTGCGTCCCCAGCAACTCGAAGGGCTCCCGAGGCAGGACAGACGTGCAGCAAGTCTGAATCGGCCCGGTGGCGTCGTCCCAAGCGGATTCGTCAACCCGGCGGCCCGTGCCCTCGGCCGGGTCAAAGCGATAGACGGCCAAACGAGGCTGATAATCCTGCGATCCGTCCCTCACGTCTTCTAGCGCTTGGGCGCCGGTCTGCGCCGTCAAAAGAAGGATGTCGCTCCCTTCCGCCTCATAGCGCAGAACAAAATACGCCAACTCCTGCACGCGCCATTCCGGCGTATCGAAGCAGGGCACGTCGCTTTCCCCGCCGACGGGATTCAAGCTGCAGCCCGTGACGGCCAGGAGAACGACACTCATCGCCAACGATCGCACCCGGATGCCCCTTTTCTATTTCGGCAACTCCTCCGTCACCGGCACGATGCAGACCCGGCCAATCCCAAGCAGATCGTCTAGCGCCTGCTCGTAAACGACGTACCGTTCGTCGTTCATCCAATTAAAAAAAACAACGTTATTTTCCAGCCCGCCTACCGCAAGCCTGCGCGCCGGGCCCAGCGGTCTTCCGTCAAGACGCGAGAAGATCTGGTGATAATGCTGCCCTGATCCCAATGGATAAAATCTGCTAATCCGCCCGTTGGTCGACAGCACCGCCAGTGCATCACTGCTCGGGGCATCTGAGGTCTTGATCGCCTTGCCTCCCGCGACGGCCACGAGCCTGCCCTCGAAAAACAACTGCGTCCCCAACAACTCGAAGGGCTCCATCGGAAGAACCGAACCGCAGCATTCCTGCGTCGATCCGGTGGCGTCGTCCCAAGCGGAATCGTCAATCCGGCGGCCCGTGCCCTCGGCCGGGTCAAAGCGGTACACGGCCAGATTCGGGCTGTAGTCAACCTGGTCGTCCTGGAAGTCGTCGTGGCGATTGTCAAATGTCTGGGCTGTGAGAAGCAGTACGTCACTTCCTTCAGATTCGTAGCGCAACGCAAAATAAGCGAGTTCCCTCTCCCGCCATTCCGGTGTCTCAAAGCAGGGTACGTCGCTCTCCCCGCCGGCGGGATTCAAGCTACATCCCGACGTGACCAGCAGAGCCACAACAGCCAACAGCGGCAGCGACTGCGGCACCGGATCTTTCTTCCTATTGCCCATTGCCTGTTGCCTATTGCCTCTCTTCCGCCCCTTCCCATTGCCCATTGCCTGTTGCTATTGCCTATTGCCTAATGCCTATTGCCTAATGCCTCTCTCCTTCCCCTCCGTGGCTTCGTGGCTTCGTGCCTTCGTGGCTTCTTCACTTATCGAATGCCAGCCCGAACGAGAACGCCTTCCCCTTGAACACCCCGGCCTTGACCGCCGGATCGTTCTCCATGATGCCCCGCGCCGCTTCCAGGCTATCCGCCTCGAAGACGATGATCCCGCACGCGGGCACTTCGAAAATCACGCCGTGCTCCACGCCCGTGGGCAGCACGGCCGGGTCCATCGCCCTGCCCGCGAATTGAACCACGCCCTCCTCGAACAAGTTCTTCAGATACTGGTAGTGCTCCCCGACAAGCCGCTGTTCCTCCTTGGTTGGCTGCTGCATGAAGCCCGGCCGGGACGGGCTGATGAAGTAGATGTACTTGCTCTTGCCGGCCGAGTCGCCGTCTTTCTGGAAGTGCTTCTCCATATTGCCCAGAACGTGTCCCCAGGCCCTGTCGAAGTAAGCGTAGTACGCATCCCAGTCGGCCCCGGTTCCGAAGCCCAGTTGCGTGAGCCGGACCAGCGTGCGGCCGGCCTCGATCGGCTCGAACTCGACGATGACCTGCGTCCGGGCCTGCGCGTCGCGCAGGGCCTTGATCGAAGGCGGCGCGTTCCAGGTAAAGGCGATCATCTTCTCGGGAATGTAGCTCAGGATCGTGCAGCCTTCCGAGCCGCGCTGCCCTTCCGGCGCGTCCGGGACGAAGTACCATTCGTACATTCCGCCGACGCGCAGATCGATCTTCGCCTTCGGGGGCGAAAGTGCCATGACGCCGTCACTCGTGCTCCACATCCACCAGGCCTTGGCGGGGGTCGCGTTGACCACGATTTCCTTCCGGATCATCCGCTCACCCTCGCCGCCCATCGCCGCTCCTCCCATCCATCCCGATACCAGCGCCGCCGCCAGCGCCGCGGTCGCCACGCGCCTCCCGAACCCGAGTTTCGCCACGTTGAACTCCTTCGAATACACCCTGTTTTCGGCCCGATAAACCCGATCCACTGGACACCTCCGATTTCACTGATTACACAATTATTCGTTTTTCGCTTACTTTTTCAATCGAACGCTCAACTAATATCCAATACGGACAAATAAGTCAAGTCACAAGACAACGACTTTATTCCAAGAAATTTCAGCCTGAAATCGAGATCTCTTTTGGGGCGCCCTTCTAACTCGGTTTCCCGGCAACTCGTCGCGGCGATATGCTGCGGGTATGTCTTACGAACAGAGCGCGAAAATCATGGACGGGCGGAAGCTGGCCCGGCGGGTGCTCGAAGAGGTTAAGGCCAAGGTCGAGCGGATCCAGGCTGCCTCGGGCGCGGTGCCGTGTCTGGCGACGGTGCTGGTGGGAAACGACCCGGCGTCGGTCATGTACACGCGGATGAAGCGGAAGCGCTGCCTGGACGTGGGGATGACGCCGCGGCGGCTGGAATTCGAGCCGAGCATCGGGACGGCCGCGCTGGTGGCGGAGGTGGAGAAGCTGGGGGCGGACCCGGCCGTGCACGGCATTCTCGTGCAGCACCCGGTGCCGGCGCCGCTCGATCGGCGGGCGGTGTTCGAGGCGATCGCGCCCGCGAAGGACGTGGATGGTGTCACGTCGGCGACACTGGGGCGGGTGATCCTGGGAATGCCGGCGTTCGTTCCGTGCACGCCGGCGGGGATCATGCGGCTGCTGCGGGCGTACAACGTGCCGCTGGACGGGGCGCAGGCGGTTGTGTTGGGGCGAAGTCCGATCCTGGGCCGGCCGATGGCGTCGATGCTGGTCAACGCCCACGCGACGGTGACGCTCTGCCACTCGAGAACGCGGAACCTGCCGGGCATCGTTCGCGGCGCGGACGTGGTGATCGCGGCGGTGGGACATCCGCGGTTCGTCCAGGGCGACTGGCTGCGGCCGGGCGCGGTGGTGGTCGACGCGGGCTACAACGAAGGCAACGTGGGCGACGTCGATTTCGAAGCGGCGCTGGAGCGGGTGTCGTTGATCACGCCGGTTCCGGGCGGCGTCGGGCCGATGACGATTGCGGAGCTGATGGATCACACCGCAGACGCGGCGGCGGCGCAGTTGGGGCTGATACTCTAGTGCTCCGACGCAGCCTATTCTTGGGGTGGCATGGCCAAACGAAGCGCCGCCATGTGCCACGGAAGACATGCCGGCGCCCGGCTACGCCGGGCTTGAGCATGGCACCCAACCCGTCGGTTTGAGTGCGCCGTCGCACCAGGCCGGCCTATTTCGCACCAAACAACGCGGCAAGTTTCTCCTGCCGGTAGCGGAAGATTCTGCGGAGGTCGGGACCGACCATCGTGCGGTGAATGAGGGCGCCGCCGGGGACGTCGTAGCGGACGTGGTCGCGAACGGCGGTTCCGCCGTCCTTCTCGGCGAAGGTGTGCTCGTGGATCCAATACTTGTAGGGACCGCGGCGCTGCTCATCGATGAAGCGGTGCGGCGGGTCCCAGGCGGTAATCTCGCTCTGCCATCGAACCGGGATTTTGCGCAGACGGAGCCTGTAATCGATGAGAGCGCCGATTCGCATATCGACGGGCCGAGGTGTTAGGATGGAGAAGTCGAGCCAGTCTGGCGTGAGAATCTGGAGGTTGCCCGCGTCGGCGAAGAAATCGAACACCTCGCTCAGGGGGCGCGGTAGCCACTGCTCGGTACGCAATTCGTAGCCTCGGCCGCCCGGCGACCGGCCGTCGTGAAAAGACACTCGGTTTCCTTCCGTCGAAGTCAGGGTCGATTGCATCTGGCCGGAACTCCCTCCGATCGGACTTCGGGTCTACGACGAAATCGCCTTGCGGCGAGCGTTGTGGAGATGCTAGCGCCCGGCCGAACCACTCGCCATTCGGCGGACATACGTTCGATATCGGACACTCATTCCAATGGAAACCGCGTTTTTGGACCGGAAAACGGCGTCTTTCACGGAAGAAAGTTTTTCTCTAACCGAGACATTTAACGAATGTCAACTATTGCGACGTGCCGCATGATGCGGACGGATGTAAAGGAGAAAGCCATGAGGAACTGTACTTGCACTGGGATGACGGCGAAGGTTGCGGCGGGTTTGTTTGGCATGGTTGCGGCCGCGGGAATGACGGGAAACGCGAAGGCGAATGACTGGGCGGTTTCGATCGGCGGAGCGAATGGCCACTTCGCGGGGCGGGTGGTCGTCGGCGATGGCGCTGCGGCGTTGCCGAGGGTCGGAATCTCCAGCGGATGCGCGACGGTTCCCCACAGCGTATGGCGCGAGCCGGTGTACGAGTTGCGGGACGTCGTGGTGAATCTGCCCGCTGAAGTCGTTCGGGAGCGTGTGCCGGTGTACTCGCACCGCGGGCGGGTGATCGGATACGAGTGGCGAGAGCGGGTCATCCGGCCGGCACGGACTGAGATTCGCAGTGAGCGCGTGCTGGTTCGCGCGGGGTACTACGAGACGGTCTATGACACGGTGTGCAAGCCGGTGATCCACAAGCCGATCTACGGTCCGGTGATCACGCCGTACGGCGGTCGGGGTTGCGGAACCACGGTTGTGAGGACTGCTCCTGGTGTTCTGCGGGATCGGCACTATCGCGGAGACCTGCGGGTTGCCCGCCCGGGATTCGGGCTGAAGGTGGCGATCGATAAGGGCCGGTAGGCTGAACGAGCCGTAAGGGCTCGAAGTGAAAAAATCAGTTTCCTCCTGGGAGACCCCGGTGGCGCGAGGCGCGGCCGGGGTTTCTTATTGCGTTCGGGAAGATGGTCGGCGCGGTGGACCCTGAATTCCGGCTTTCGCCGGCAATGAAGAAGCAGCTACGAAGCGACGGAGCCACGAGCCACGAAGGAGAAGATCAGAAGTGGTGTGCCAGGGGACGTACCGCAGAGGATTAAATCGTCTCCGCAGTGCATTTTCAAGGACAGCGGCCGGAGTCTGGCAAGTAGCTTTCCGCGGTCCTGCACAACTCTGTCAGTTCCGACCAAGTATCAAACCAGAGCATATCATAATCGGCATTGAAAGTCAGGCGTTGAATCGCATGGCTGGCGTCAACAGGCGTCTCCACGTCGTACCACTTCATTTCTGAGAGCAAGCGCAGCCCCTCCTCAAAGTCTCGTTGCGCAGTCTCAGAAGACGAACCACCTTCTTCCTTATCTGCCATCGAAAGAAGAATCGATCTCGCAAAGTAGATTGAACAGTGCCTGTCCCCGAATTGAATTGTGCACTCTGCGGCGCGCAGCGCGTTTCCATAGAGCTGCGCTACCGTCCCTCGGCAAGTGTCGTTCCTCATGTAGCAGAATTGCTCAGGGTGTCTGGTCAAATTCGCTGGCTTCTCGTCCAACACCTGGCCCAAGAGGGCCAAGGCAATCACTCGCCATGGCCGAGGATCAGTCGAACCGCGTTGTGCGTATGCCCCGCGCCCCCATCCACAAGCCTGACGGTAGTTTCCCGTCAGGAGAAAAAACCGGGCTACAGTGAGTACCGTCCGCGAATCTTCGGGGATCGGCCAGTTCCCGATCCAGAATGCTGCAAGCGCACCAGGCGGGATTGCACCGTTCATAGAAAGTGCGGCTTCCATAGTGGCATACATACGACGGAGCTGCGCGAGCGACCGAGCATCGCGATTTTCGCCGGACCCAGCGCTGGCATACACCCGTGCCAAGGTCGATTTCAGTAATTCGTGGGCCGGCACGACATCTCCCTTGAGTGCCGAGACGGTCGCCGACGCCAGGATAATCTCAAGGTTTTCCGGGTTCGCCAGTCTTGCACGGTGACAATATTCTTCCGCCAGAGCAAGATCATTCTCTTTGTTGCGCAAGTAATGCGCCCTGCAAAGACAGTAATACCAATCAGCCTCGTGCCCAACGCCAAAGACCCTTTTTGCATCATCACAAACGGCGATGGCCTTATCCAGGACGAGCTTATAGTCACTTTGTGTCTCGGCCATACGGCTAGATTCGATGAAGGCTCTAGCCGCGAGCTTCGCCGAGTCGGCTCTTGCTTGTTCGGCTTCCGGTCCGCAGTTTGAGAGAAGGCCCAAAGCGCTCTCAAGTTGGCGCGCCTTGTCGCCCAATGCAGCGATTACGTCAAGACCGCGAGCCTTGTCGACCATCGGGACGATCTCATCATACGATGCCAGCAGTCGCTCTAGCTCCTTCTTGTCGCTTGGCGGGCATGGATCAGGGGTCAGGATGCGGCTTCGGAGATCGCTCTCCGGGGTTGGCGATTGCTTGGGAAGGAAGCAAACAAGGGTCAGAACGGTAGCGAGGCCGACAATACAAAGGAGAACCCAACCCGAAAATGTAATTCTCCGATGCCGCCAAGCGCGTTGACCTTTACCACTCAGCGTGGCTTCCGTCGCCGAGGGTACAGCGGAGAATCGCCTGGTCAGACTGTCGAGGCCACATTCAGGACAACGCGCTGTCGGAAGATGCGAAAGGAGGTACCCGCAAGAGATACATCGGCCGCGCAAGTATCGCGCTGCTCGTCTCATCGGCGAAATGGCAAGCAGACCGGCAATCGCAGCGATCAGCCCGGCGAGCGGAAGCAGGCGGACGGTAATCGAAGTTACACCCCAGGACGCGGCGGAAAGCCAGCGTACATCAGGGTACATCACAGTGTTCCAGGGAGGGCCAATCCCGATACTGGAACGTTGGATTTGCTTGCGCGGGCTCGCAATGAACTCGAATTCAAGAAGGGCAGGTATCCCCCAAGTGGAGATCTTGGCGGATTCCGACCATTTCTCAGGCCGAGACCAGAAGATATACACGATCGCTACGCCATTGAAGGCGACGAAATCAACGTCATGGCTCGACTCGCTTTCTTTCAGTTGAAGAGCCGGGCCCGGCTCGTTAAAAAACTGAAGAGGGTGGCTATTGCTAACGATGCCAGCGCCGGCCAACCCGCATGCGACCACCAAGAGGATAGCTAGAATCACCGCGCGCAGCGGAGGCAGGACGTATATTCGCTTCCTGTCGGACGGACCAGCTTTAGGGATACCGGGCTTGGCAGCGACATTCATAAGAACACGCCTGTCCTATTGGGCCGCGGACTCAATCGGTCGTGCCCGAGAACCGGAGAGCGTTGGTGCCCGGCGGAACGGATTTCTTCACCGTCGTGACCGTCGAGCTGCAGCCGTTTCGCGTGTAGCATTGTACCGCAGTTGGTGCCGCCAGCGACTCGCCATGCAGGGAATGCGTGCGAACCGCATGGCTTGTGCCCTGCGGATGGGAAGAGGTGCGTCAGGGGACGCACCCTACGAAGCGCTCAAGAGCAGTGGTACACGACGGGGAGGGCCGCGCGGGCTGAAGGCCACGGCTCGCAGGATGGAAGCGGGGTCTGTACGATGTTCCTGGTCGCTTCATGTTGCAGCCGGTTGAGCGTTGGATATGGGAATCGCAAAAGAAGGACTCGGGCTGATTCTGATAAGCGGGGTGGTGCTCGGCGCCTTGGCGCTGGGCATCGGATATGTCCACTGGGCGCCGGCGATCGTGCCGGTGGTTGCGTGGCTGGCGATCGTGGCATTCTTCCGCGACCCGCCGCGAGCGGCGACGGTGGTTGACGGGGAGTTCTGCGCGCCAGCGGACGGCCGGGTGACGGAAATCACCGAGATCGAAGACTGCGAAGGAATCGAAGGGCCGGCGCTGCGGATCGGCATTTTCCTGAGCCTGTTCGATGTGCACATCAACCGGGCGCCGATCGCCGGGACGGTGCGGTCGGTGGCGCACAGGCCGGGGACGTTTCTGGATGCACGCGATGCGCGATCGGGAGCGCAAAACGAAGCGGTAACGCTGGTGCTGGAGCCAAAGGGGGGCATTCCCGGGCCGGTGATCGTGCGGCAGGTGGCGGGGTTGGTGGCGCGGCGGATCGTGTGTCGCGTGGGCGTGGGTGACGGACTGGCGGCCGGGGAGCGGTTCGGGCTGATCAAATTCGGATCGCGGACGGAGTTGATTATTCCGCGGCGGCCAACGACCGAAGTTCTGGTAGCGATCGGTCGGCAGGTATACGCCGGCCGGACCATCATGGTGAGGCAAGCCATCACCGCGACGGAGAGTGCGTAACCATGCTTCGGGACCAACGGCAGACCGAGCGGGACAAGCGTCGTATTGAGCGCGTGCGGAGGCGATCGCGGCGGCTGCGCTCGCTGGCGTTTCTTCCGACGCTGATCACGCTGGGGAACCTGATCTGCGGGTTCGCGGCGATCTACTTCGGATTGCGATCGTTGTATGAGTTCGGTGCGGGGTTGCATCCGGGGTACGCGCCGAAACTTCCGGGCGGGATGCTGGAGCGGCTGCTGCCGTCGTTCCTGTCGGTCGGGGCGGGAATGGTCCTGCTGGGGATGATTCTGGACATGTTCGACGGGCTGGTGGCGCGGGCGACGCGAAGCACGACGAACTTCGGCGGGCAGCTCGATTCGCTGGCGGACGTGGTGACATGCGGCGTAGCGCCGGCGATGCTGATGATCGCGTTCATGACGCAGGAGTTGGCGGGTGATGCGATCGTTCCGTCGCCCATCAGCGAACACCTGCTGGGGCGGGTATCGTGGCTGGCGGCGGCGGTGTACGTGGCGTTCGCGGCGGTGCGGCTGGCCCGGTACAACGTGGAGCATGCGGAGGTCGATTTCGATCCGAAGGTGTTTCGCGGGTTGCCGAGTCCGGGGGCGGCGGCGATCGTGGTCTCGCTGATTCTGCTGCAGGATCAGCTCGGGGTAACGGGCCGGCATGTCGTGGCGTATGCGCTGCCGGCGCTGGCGGTGGCGTCGGCGTGCCTGATGGTGAGTCGCATCCCCTACCGGCGGTTCTATCGCGCCTATCTGCTGGGACGGACGCCGGTGTGGCAGCTCCTTTCCATCGTGCTGCTGGTGGCGGTGTTCTTCTCGTTCAAGGCGCCGACGCTGGTGGCGCTGGCGCTGTGGTACGGGGCGAGCGGTCCGGTGTGGATGCTGGCGAGGAAGATGCGGACGGGGACGACGAGTGTCAAGGTGGTGGCATCTGCAAGTGACGAGCAGCGGAGGCAGGCGTAGGAGTAGCCACGAAGCGACGAAGCCACGGAGCCACGAAGGGGGAAGAAAGAAGAAGGCACGAAGCGGGGAAGTAGGAACGGGCAACGGGAAGAAGAGAGCCACGAAGCGACGAAGCCACGGAGCCACGAAGGGGAAGAAAGAAGAAGGCACGAGGCGGGGAAGTGGGAACAGGCAACGGGCAACAGGAAGAGGCGATCGCTGACGCTCTGGAAAGATCGGGGCGGAAGAGTGGGAGGGCATGCGAATAGCGTGACCTACCAAACCAGAGGCGGACACGGCCGGGCTCGACGTAGGAGCATGGCGGCGCCCGCCTGCGGCGAGCTTGGCCATGCCACCCTTCAGGTCATCCCGATTGAGGTCCGGGATGTTCGTGGTACACTCCGCGATTCGGTCGCGCGGGCTGTCGCGGCCGTTTCAAGTAATAAATTGAGGGGAATCACACTTGAGCGCTTCGTCGCAACAGAATGTTCGCGTCCGTTTTGCTCCGTCGCCGACGGGGTACCTGCACGTGGGGGGAGCGCGGACGGTGCTCTTCAACTGGCTGCTGGCCCGACAGGCGGGCGGGAAGCTCGTGCTGCGCATCGAGGACACCGATCAGAATCGGCACGTCGAGGACTCGGTGAGCAAGATTCTCGACGATCTGCGCTGGCTGGGCATGACGTGGGACGAGGGGCCGGAGGCGGGCGGGGACTTCGGCCCTTACTTCCAAAGCCAGCGGCTGGAGATCTACAATCGCTACGCGCAGAAGCTGCTGGAAGCGGGGAAAGCGTACTACGCGCTAGAAACACCGGAGGAACTGGCGGCGATGCGCGAGGCATCGCGGACGCGCACGGGGGGATTCCGGTATCCGCGGCCGAGCCCGTTGCCGACGATCGAGCAGGGACTGGCGGCGCTGAAGGCGGGCCGGCCTGCGGTCGTGCGGTTCATGATGCCCGGACGGGACATCGTGGTGCGGGACGACATCCTTGGCGAAGTCACCATGCCGGCGGATCAGCTCGAGGATTTCGTGATCGTCAAGAGCGACGGGTATCCGACGTACCACTTCGCGTGCGTGATCGACGACGCGCTGATGGAAATCACGCACGTGCTGCGCGGGCAGGAGCACCTGATGAATACGCCGCGGCACGTGGCGCTTCAGGAGGCGATGGCATTCCCGACGCCGCGCTACGCGCATTTGCCGGTCATCTTCAACATGGACGGCACAAAGATGAGCAAACGCGATAAGGAGAAGGCGCTGCGCGAGGGTCGGGTTCCGCCGGAGATTGAGGTGCATGATTTCCGGGCGAGCGGGTACCTGCCGGAGGCGCTGATCAACTTTCTGGCGCTGCTGGGGTGGTCGGCCGGGGATGATCGCGAGCGGTATACGTTGGAAGAGCTGGTCGAGGCGTTTCGTGTGGAGCGGATCGGGCGGACGAATGCGAAGTTCGATCGGGAGAAGCTGCTGGCGTTCAACACGCAGTGGGGACAGACGCTGCCGGCGGAACGGTTGGGGGCGGCGCTGCGAGACTACGCGGAGGTGAATGGATCGCCGATGGCCGAGGCGGATGACGCGCTGCTGGCACGCATCGGGGAGGCGTGCCGAGGGTTCCGCACGCTGCGCGACGTGGAGAACAAGGTGGCGTTCCTGTTCGACGCGGATGAGGCGATCGAGTTCGATCCGAAGGCCGTGAAGAAGGTGCTGGAGAAGAACGAGGGTGAGGGGTATCGCGTGCTGGAGGCGCTGCTGCCGGAGCTTGAGGCGCTGGGGGATTGGTCGGCGGCGTCAGTCGAGCGGTTCATGGAGGAGGTCTGCCGGAAGCGCGACGTGCAGCTCGGCAAGGTGGCCCAGCCGGTGCGCGTGGCGGTGACGGGAACGACGATCAGCCCGTCGATCCACGACACGCTGGCGCTGCTGGGGAGGGAGCGGACACTCAAGCGCCTGCGGCGGTGCATCGCCGAACGACAAACCATTTAGGTACGCGAACTGTAGGCCCTGCAAGGGCATAGATTCATCGGCGCGGAGGATCCTACCATGCTGGATGACTGGCTGAGCGGACCGTTGTGCCCCAACCTTGAGATTGGTCCGTGGGGTCTGCGCCTATTCTGGTGGTCGCGGATCGGAAACTGTCTCACGCTCATGGGTCCAGTTACTATTGTCATCGAGCTCCTGGGCGCTGATCGCTTGCGGGACCTTTCTGAAAGTGCTCGCGCGCGATGCCGTTATAAATGGGAGGGAGTTGTGGACAACTTTGCTGAGGGAGCCAGACTGGGATTACTCCTAGTTCTTGCGAGCGCGGCGATCGTAGCTATTCTTGCAGTGTTGGGAAGTGTCCTGGGACGCGGCAATACCCTTACCCTTGTGGCAGTCTGTGCGACCATGTTGGTAATTCTTGGTGTTGGGTTCGGAATACCTTTCGCAGCGGCCTTAATCACCAGTGTTCCTTCCTTCGGTTTCTTCCTGTTCTTCGGTTTCGCAAGTTTCGCCCTCGGCCGACCCATGTTGGCGATCGCGGCAAAGGTCTTCACGTTCTGCACTATCCTGATGGGCTTCTGTATCGATATGTTAGCCTCCTAACTAAGCAAGGAGACAGAAGCGGATTGTGCGGGGTTAGTCGCCGCAACTATTCTGGACAGTTCGTCTCAACTTGAGCGGAGCGGTAGACGGCAAAGGAAGACGGCCTGTGGCTCGCTGAACTTATTCGAACTCATTTGCGGCCGGTTCGGTCTTGTCGTCGACCTTTTGCTGGGTGGATTTCTCGCCGTCGGCGGTGAAGAGGATGGGCTCGTCATCGATGCGGGCCAGCAGGTGGCAGGGACGGCGCCAGACGCGCTGGACTTCCTTGAGGGTGGCCACGGCGTACTTGATGTCCAGGTCGGCGCCGATGTGCTTGTGGGCGAGGTAGAGCTCGCCGCGGTTGCGGTAGTTGGCGTCCATGACGTAGATGTACGGCTGGGCGTGGTTGCTCAGCATGAAGAGCATCTGCTGTTTGATCTTGTCGAAGTCGCGGTTGACCACGACCATCTTGCCGGTGCTGGGGTCGTAGCGGTAGTGGTAGAGCTTCTGGTCCTCGGCGAACTCGGGGGTGAGGAATTCGTCGAGGAAGGTCACGTCGTTGTACAGCGCGCGGACTTCGTAAATCTTCTGCCGGCCGGGGGAATCCTTGCCGACCACGCGGCCTTTCGGCTCGCGGTCTTTGCCCCATTCGCGGCGGGTCTGCATGTCGTCGCAGGCGTCGTACTCGGGACCGTAGCGGCCGGTGTTCCAGCGGCGCTCGACGTCGCGGAGCAGCTCGATGCCCACCTTGTAGGGGTTGAGCCGGCCGGGGCTAGTGGCGAGCGTGCCGGAGTGGTGCTCGCAGTAGTCGATGAGCTCGGCGTCGCTGAGGACGTAGCGGGTCATGATGGTGGAGTGCCAGTAGCTGGCCCAGCCTTCGTTGAGGATCTTGGTCTGGCCCTGGGGGGCGAAGTAGTAGGCTTCCTCGCGAATGATGGAGAGGACGTCGGCCTCCCAGTCCTGGAGCGGGGCGTACTTGAGCAGGAAGCCGAGCACGTCGCGGCGCGGTGATTCCGGGAAGGACGTGCGGGTCTTCTCTTCTTTCTGCTGCTCGACCTCGCGCTCCCTGGCGAGGCGCTCCGGCGGGTTGATGTAGCGGTCCATGTAGCTCTTGGCCGGAAAGCGCGTGGCCGTTTCGACCTTCTCAGGTTTCTTGCTCTGCTCCTCGCGCTTGCGGCGGACCTCGGTGCGATCGGGCTCGCGGCGCATGAAGACGGAGTGGGGATCGATGAGGTTGTCCAGGGCGAGGTAGGTGTCGATGAGGCGCTCGACCTTTTCGACGCCGTGGCGTTCCATATAGCGGCGGACACGGGTGGCGTGGTTGGCCATCTCGTCGATCATGCGGCGGTTGGTGCGGCTGAACCAGTAGTTGTTCTTGAAGAAGTCGCAGTGGGCGTAGACGTGGGCGATGACGGTCTTGTGATCGACCATCATGTTGTCGTTGAGCAGATAGGCGTAGCAGGGGTCGTTGTTGATGACCATTTCGTAGATGCGACCCAAGCCGTAGCGATGCTGCTTGCGGAGTTTTTCGTACTCCATTCCGAAGCGCCAGTGGGGGTAGCGCTGGGGAAATCCGCCGTAGGCCGCGACCTGGGACATCTCCTCGGAGCTGAGCATCTCGAAAATGGTGGGATAGAAATCGAGGCCTTCCCGCCGAGCGTACTCGGCGATGATTTCGGCCTGTTCGGCGATCTCCCTGGGCAAGGTGCGGTTCATGGCGCTATCGGTACCCGGCTATCGTCCGGGGGAGAAAAAGGTCTTGATGCTGTCGTAAATGTCGTCCTTATTGTTCACCCGACTGGTGATGACGGCCTCGAGGTCGCGAAGCTGCTCGTGCACGACGTTGATGAAGTTGCCCGTGCCGTAGGCGCTGGCTACCTGGCAGTATCCGAAAAGGTTGAGTGACGGCAGCAGGTGCTCGCGCAGGAGGGCGCAGCACTCGCGGCTGTCGGACTCGCTGCTGTTGTCGCCGTCGGAGAAGTGGAACAGGTAGATGTTCCAGTCCAGCGGGGAGTAGTGACGATCGATGACATCCTTGGCCAGGCGGAAAGCGCTGCTGATGCGCGTACCGCCATCCTCACGGATGCGGAAGAAGGTCTCACGATCGACCTCGCCGGCGCGGACATCGTGAACGATGTAGCGGCTCTCGATGCCCTGGTAGTTGCGGCGGAGCCAGGCGTCGATCCAAAAGGCCTCCAGACGCACGAGCTCCTTCTGCTCGTCGCCCATGGAGCCGGAGACGTCCATCATGTAAATGATGAGGGCGTTGGACTGCGGGCTGAGGACGGTGCGCCAGCTCCGATAGATCTTGTCGCGGCGCTCAAAGATGATCCGCGGCGTCTCGGGGTCGTAAAGACCTGACATGATCTGGCGGCGGAGGGCGCGCCGAAACGTGCGCTTGAAGTGGCGGAGGGACTCGGGCCCGGCCTGGCGGATGCCCGTGTAGCGGTCGCGCTCGGCGGTGATGCGGTGTTTGCCGCGGGGCTTGATGCGGGGGAGCTTGAGCTCCTCGCCGAGGATGTCGGCCAGTTCGTCGAGGCTGATATCGACCTCGAGGATGTGGCGGCCTTCGCCCTCGCCGCCGGGGCCGACGCCGCCCTCGCCGTCGACACCGTCGCCGGGCTTGCCTTCACCCTTGCCGACGCCCGCGTCGTTGTTGTCGCCGTAGCGGAAATGCGGGGTGTCGATGCCCTTGACGGGAATGCTGATGAGCTTCTTGCCCTCGCGACCGAGCAGCTCCCCGCGGGTGAGGAACTTCCGCAGGTCGTCACGGATCTTACCCTTGACGATCTTGCGGAAGCGCTGATGGTCGGTGTTGATCTGGAGGATCATGGCTTAACCAAGGCAACAGCCCAAAGGCAATAGGCAATGGGCAATAGGCAATAGAAAACGAAACCCACCGATTACTTTTCTGAGGAATTCCGTATGGACTCCGAAAGCCCGAACAGAACGCGATGAAGCTCAGTCGCCGCCAAATCAACTTCTCTTGCGAGCTCAACGCCGATCATTTCCAGTTCGTGCGCAAGCACTGCCTGGGTCTCAACTTCACAAAGGGAACCGCGGGCCACATCAAGGAAACGCAAATAGTCCTGCGTACGTCTGCGACCGTAGCCTTCGGCAATGTTTGAAGGAATCGAAACGGCGGCCCGGCGAATCTGGGCGGTCAAGCCGAACCGTTCCCGATCGGGAAACTCAGAGGAGATCCGATACACCAACTTGCACAAGTGTATTGCCTTCTGCCAGGCGACCAAGTCCCGGTATGAACGAATCTCTCCCACACTGTTCCTCCCCTACTGCCTATTGCCCATTGCCTATTGCCTTTCTTCTGTTGCCTACTCCTTATCCTTCGTGTCGCCGCGGGCGAAAATGCTGGCCACGTAGTTGAGGACGTCGGTGGCGCTGGTCTCATTGTACCCGAAGTACTTGATGAGTCGCTGCTTGACCACGTCGATCTTGGCCTGGGTCTCATCGTCGACCACGCCAGAGACCACGTTCTTCAATTTGATCGTGTCGCGCTGATCTTCGAACAACTTGAGCTCGAGGGCCTTGTGCAGCCGGGCGTTCGTGTGGTATTCGAACTTCTTGCCATCGAGCGAAAGGGCGCCGATGTAGTTCATGATTTCCTGACGGAAATCGTCCTTGCGGCTGTCGGGGATATCGATCTTCTCCTCGATGGAGCGCATGAGCCGCTCGTCGGGCGGTTCGTCCCGGCCGGTGTACTTGTTGCGCACCTTCTCGTGCTGGGTGTAGGCGCGGACGTTCTCGATGTAGTTGCCGCAGAGGCGGGTGATGGCGTCCTCGTCGGCGCTGATGGCCCGCTGGACCTCACTCTTGAGAACGTCCTCGTACTCCTCGCGAACCATGCCCAGCAGTTCCTTGCAGCGCGTGCGCTGTTCCTCGTCGGTCATCAGGCTGTGGTGCGAGAGGCCGTTTTCCAGCTCGTTCATGAGCATGAACGGGTTGATGCACTTTTCGCGGATGGCCTGGTCGCTGACCAGCGAGTTCGACAGTTTGTCCTGGATGTAACGCGGGCTGATGCCCTGCATGCCCTCGCGCGGGGCTTCGTCGCGCAGCTCGCGGACGGAGTCCTCGGTGAAGTTGGGGATGCTCTTGCCGTTGTACAGCTTGAGCTTCTGCATGAGCGTCAGGCCGGCTTTCTTGGGCTCCTCGATGCGGGTGAGCACCGCCCACATGGCCGCCATCTCGATGGTGTGCGGGGCGATGTGGATGCCGCGGATGCGCTCCTTGTTGAAGTCCTTTTCATAGATGGCAATCTCATTGTCGAGCCGGGTGTTGTAGGGCACGTCGATCTTGATGGTGCGGTCGCGGAAGGCTTCCATGAGTTCGTTGCTCTGGAGCTTCTTGTACTCCGGCTCGTTGGTGTGCCCGATAATGACCTCGTCGATGTGGGTCTGGGCGAACTTCTTGGGCTTGATCACGTGCTCCTGCGACGCGCCCAGCAGATCGTAGAGGAAGGCCACGTCGAGCTTGAGGACCTCGATGAACTCGCAGACGCCGCGGTTGGCGATGTTGAGCTCGCCGTCGAAGTTGAAGGCCCGCGGATCGCTGTCGCTGCCGTACTCGGCGATCTTGCGGTAGTTGATGTCGCCGGTAAGCTCGGTGGAGTCCTGGTTCTTCTCGTCCTTGGGCTGGAACGTGCCGATGCCCACGCGGTCCTTCTCGCTGAGGATGAGGCGGCGGACGCGGACGTGCTGGAGCACCTGCCGCCAGTCGCCGTCATACTTGACCAGCAGGTCCTCGAACATCCGGCGGCAGAAGGGGTCGAGGGCGCCTTCGATGCGGACCTGGCGTCCTTCCTCCGCGTTCTCATTGATCTGCTTGAGCACGGCCTTGCGCGCTTCCACGGGGATGAGCTTGAGCGGCTCCTCGTGCATGGGGCAGCGGAAGGTGAGGGGGCGACCCTGGTCATCCTCCACGTGCCAGGTGAAGGTGTAGAGGGCGCCTTCCTCCAGGCGGGAGTAATACTCCAGACCTTTCTTGAGCAGTCGGGCAATGGTGCTCTTGGAGGAGCCCACGGGGCCGTGGAGCAGGAGGATGCGACGCTCCGTACCGTAGCCATGGGCGGCGGACTTGAAGAAGTCCACGAGGTTCATGAGCGGACGGTCGAGGCCGAAGATGGCGTCGGCCCCGTGGTCGATGGGGTCCGCGAAGAAATTGTATCGGACGAGCTCCTCGCGCATCCACATGTAGCGCTCGAAGCCGAAGTGCATGATCATGTCGTAGACGCGCTGGAAGGCGTTCCGGGCGACGCGCGGATTGCGCGTGACGAGGTCCAGGTACTCCTCGAAGGTTCCTTCCCAATGCTGCTCGCGGAAGCGGTCAGCGCTGACATGCTCGCCGACGAGGGCGAGGAGATCGTTGGCACTGGTCATTGCCGTTCATCCTCCGGGTTTTTTCGGACGTGCGAGCCGGCTCCGGGCGGAAGGAGTCGTACGGCGCGGCACGTCGACCAATTTCGTTTTCGTACACCGCCTTCGCGGATGGGATGGCGGCGCTTATCGCCCCGCTGGCCAAATGCCATGGGCGCCGAGAAAGGCATCACTACGTCCGAAAAATCGTAGATGCCGCTGACCGCGAAGTCAAAGAAACGGCGCCCAAGTCCCAGCGGATGCACGAGTAACGACAGTTCGAGACTCTGACGTCGACCTCGCGCACTCATTTGCCTATCGGTCATGCGGCTGGGCCGAGTTTGCAGTTTCCGGGCTGATCCTTGGGGAGGGGCGTGAGGCCGGCGTCTATGCGGACGTCGCAGAAGGAGCCATCTCCGCGATTCGCCCGCGCAGGGTGGCGAGGACGGCGGCCGGGTCTGGCGCGCCGAGCACGGCGCCGCAAACGCAGAGACAGCATGCTCCGGCGGAGAGCACCGCCCCGGCGTTGGACGGGTCGATTCCGCCGATGGCCACGACGGGGAGTCCCGTTCGCCCGACGGCATGCACCAGAAGCGGCGGACCCGCGATGTGATCCTGCGGTTTTGTCGCCGTGGCGAACATCGGCCCGACGGCGATGTAGTCGGGCGCTTCGAGGATGGCGCGGTCGACCTGCCCCGGCGTGTGCGTGCTCCGGCCGAGGACCATGTGAGGATGCAACACCCGGCGGGCATCGGCGACGGCGAGATCGTCCTGGCCGAGGTGCACGCCATCGGCCTGGGAAAGAACGGCGATATCCGGCCGGTCGTTGACGATGAAGATCGTCCCGTGGTCGCGGCACAGGGCGGCGAGTCGGCGAGCACGGGCAAGGAGCTCCGCGTCCGCGAGGTTTTTTTCACGCAACTGGAGGACGTCGACGCCCGCCCGAACGAGATTCTGCGCGACGGTCCACCAATCGCCGGCACAATACGCCTCAGTCAGGATCACGTAGAGGCGCGCGGTGCCGAATCGCGCCCGGGCGCGATGGGTCACGGCCAGACGACGATCCAGATCGTAAGTCCGGTAGCGGAGCGCCTCGACGCGGCGGGCGAATTCGGGCTCGATCGTCTTGGCGTATTCCTCGATGACGCGGAGTGCTTCAGTGAGGCGCTTGCCTGCGGCAACGGCCACGTCGGCACTGTTGGTGCGCAGATACTCCCCGGATCCCGCGACAGTCGTACCGACGTCGCCGACCGTGTCGCGGCAGATGGTGATCGCCGACGTCAGATCGCGGGGAAAGATGGCGGCCAATTCGTGGCGAGCGTCTTTCATGGCCGCGCTGAGGGAGGCGTCATCGAGGACGAAGCGTGCGAAGTCTTCCATGACACGAAGGGCCTCGCGGGCGCGGTTGAAATTGGCATCAAGCATGCGGCACACGGCCGGATCGAACATGAGCGGTTCTCGCATGGAAGCGGCCTCGGGCGGCGTACCTGCGGCGACACCAGAGTATTATCGCGCCTCGTCGTGGGGCAAGTCGGCGAGCGGACAACCGGCACATCGGGCCCGCGATCGGCAATGGCGCTTGCCCACGGCGACGATCAGGGCGTGGAACTCGTTGAAGAACCGGGCGACGGGAATCTCCCGCGGCGTCCGAACCGGCTTCAAATCCACGTCGTCAAGATAGGCCCGATGAAACAGGCTCTGGACGTCCTGATAGGTCGCGCTGTCATTAATCCAACCGTGACGCCGCAGGACGCGGCGGGTGTAGGCGTCGACCACGAACGTCGCCCGGCCGAGCGCGTACAGCAGAATCGCGTCGGCGGTCTCGGGACCGATACCGGGCACGGCCAGAAGCCACGCCCGTGCGGCGGAAGGATCGACGTCGGCTAGGGCTTCGATGCACCCGTCGAGTTCCCGGACGACTCGCCCGGCGAGTTCCTTCAGCCGCCGCGCCTTCACGCGAAATGTGCCGGAAGATCGAATCAAGTCGGCCAGCTCGCTTTCCGTCAGCGCATGGAGGCGATGCCAGGCAAGGGCGCCTGCACCCTTTAGCCGGGCGATGGCCCGCTCGACGTTTGTCCATGCGGTGTTCTGCGTGAGGATGGCGCCAACGGCGATTTCGGTGGGCGTCTCCCCAGGCCACCATTGCTGCGGGCCCCAGGCGCGCCAGAGACGATCGTACACGGCGTCGAATTCGTGACGGGACGGATGTCCAAACCCGGGAGGACTACCGCTGCGAGCAAGGGACGCCGGTGATCCCGGCTTGCGCCTCACGGTGACGCGCGGCTGTCGCCGAATGGATTGGCGCTCGTGCCTAATGATATCACATCCTGTGCGGCGCGTCGTGAAATCATCCCGGACGGCTTGCGGGCCGCGTCGAAGTTGCCAACATAATCGCGTGGCGAAACCCAAGAAAGCCCAACGACCGCCCAAGCCGCAGCGCGGACTCCTTGCCCGCCCGCTGGACAGTCTCGTTTTCCTGCTGCCGCTGATCATTTTTTTTCAGGTTGCGTTCCTGATCTACCCGGATGCGCTGGCGGCGCAACCGCAGCGGGTCATCGCGTTCAAGCTCGTGCAGCGTTTCTTCGACCTCTTCGGGCAGTTCGGGATGTGGGCGCCCGCGCTGGCGATCGTCGTGATCCTGCTGTCCACGCACGCCGCATCCCGCGAGCCCTGGACCGTGCATCTCAACCAGGTGAGCCTGATGTACGCCGAGGCGATGTTCCTGGCCGTCCCGCTCCTCGTCCTGAACTGGGCGATTCCACTTTCGTCGCTGGGGACGGCGCCGGCGATTGCGGACCAGGGTCCAACGGTCATCGAGACCATTGCGCTCGGCATCGGGGCGGGCGTGTACGAAGAGCTGATCTTCCGGCTGTTCCTGATCTCGATCATCATGATGATCGGCGTGGACCTGCTCAATTCACCCACGTCCATGGTTGCGGTGATCGCGGTGGGCATCTCGGCACTGGTGTTCGCCGCGCATCATCATCCGCCGCTGGGCGAGGAGCCGTTCGAGTTGGGACGGTTCGTGTTTCGAACCATGGCGGGCGTCTACCTGGCGCTGGTGTTCTGGTTCCGGGGATACGGACCGGCCGCGGGTTGCCACGCGGCGTACAACGTCGCGTTGGCGCTTTCGGCATGAGAAAAAGGGCGTAGACTGCTACGCCCCTACCAGTTCGAGTCTGCCTCAAAGCGACTACGGCATCAGTTCGGCCGAGCTTGGCGGTGTGGGGCATTGGCTCAGCGTGGCGAAGGGATAGAACTCCCTTCCGGTACCGACCGCGAAGGCCTTGGCGGCCGCGAGGATATCCACTCCATTTACCACACCGTCGGGGAACTCGGGGGCCAGATCGCCGCGCGTCACATGCAGCGAGCCTGTCGCGTGCTGGAACGTATCCACCAGGGCCGTCAGATCGTAGCCGGTCACAAAGTTATCCGGGGCGCGCCAGTCGTAGAGGGGCGTTGGCGGCGTGGTTGGCGAAGGGTCCATGATTTCCTTGGCACCCACGACGTCTCCCCATTGGCGATTGTCGCCGGGCGGATCGGTGGTGTAGAGCGCCAGCGGTTGCGAGAGATTCATACCGTCGAGCGTGGCGAATACCTCGTAGTAGAAAGCCGTGTTCTTGAGCTGGGGCTGAATGAGGCAGCCTTTAACGTGAAACAGATCGACCGCGCCGGTGTCCTGGTAAATCAGATACGGGTCCGAAACGAGGGCCGTGATGGCTTCCCCGGCCCGGAGGCCTGTCGCGGGCAAAGGGACGCTAACGCTGAATGCCTGAGCCTGGCTGTAGCCCCGGCGCACGAGGTAGGCGACCGGCTGCCCGGCGTAAGCGGGATTGGGTGCAAACGAGATATAGCGGTTCTTCCGCTGAATTCCGACGAAATCGTTGGAGGGCAGGAGGGGTGATGACGGTGGCTCTGCGAGCAGCGCATCGTACGAGAACTGGAAGACCGCGCCTGTATTGCATTGCGTGGCATAGTTGCAGCCCGCATCGTCATACGGAGCGGACACAAGCAATTCGTCGCCCACGACTTCGAGATAAGTGGTACTTTGGATCAGGGGGAACGGCGAGACGGCCTCTCGACGAACGACCCAGTGGTCGTCCGATTGATCCTGAGGTGTTCCCCAGGCATCTAACTCGTAGATCCGGAGCGCCCCACCGTAATATCCCTGAAGTTTGTCCATGGTCGCCAGCAGCAAATCGTCATGCAGTTTAAACTGGACTACACCGCCCGTATGGATGGCGACGCCGGACTGCGACCAGGTTCCTTCGAGGTCGAACGTGAATATGGCGGGATCTATTGAGAAGCCCGCAGTAGCGGCAACCCGACTCCCGCCAATAACGACGTTCTTGCCAACGAATCCATACGAACCTGCAACGCCATTAATGATCAGCCTTTGAAAAGCGGACCACGTGTCATCCGACAAATCGGTCGTGCCGTGATCGTATCTCCGAAACATGAACACCGCGCCAGATGACCCCTGCCAGTGTTTATTATACGGAGCCCCAACCGCCAGCCAGTCGCCTTCCAAGTCAATGGACTCGCCGAAGCGACTTCCGCTACCGGCATCAGCCCAGGGCAGAAGCTTCTGGGCCTGCGTCCAGGTGTCGTCTGACAAATCGCCCGGTGTTCCTGCGTCATTCCGCCGATACATGTAAACAGCACCGGCATTGCAGTCCGGGTCCGTCACGCATTCGGTATCGTCCCCAGGAGCGGATACGGCGATCCAATCGGATGAAACCGAAACGCGTGATCCAAAATCCTGCCCGTCGTGGCCGTCACTCGCGACGAGTTGGGCCATCAGCGGCCAGGAATCGTCCGTGGGCTGGCCGGGCGTCCCGGCGTTATCCCGCCAGTAGACCACCGCCGCTTCCTCGAGCTCGCGACCTTCGACAAACAAGTCACCGTGAATGGCAATCTCCAGCGTGTTGCCTTCGCCGACCGCGAAGGTCAGCCACTGTCCGTCCGACTTCTCCATAACAAACGTCTTATGAAGGTTCAAATTGGCCGTTAGGGCCAGGACCCCGAGACGCTGGCCGTCGGACACGAGCTTGCTGCCGAACTTGAAGTTGGTGGTGTTCTCCGGCGGGGATATCCGCCCGCTGTCGTGGACGAAATCATAGGGATACGGCGGGGCTGCCAGGACAATGGACGGCAAGACAAGCGCGATAAGGTAAGGCGCAGAACAGAAATGACGTTTCATCGGTTTTCCTCCGTGAGGAAGATGTGACGGAATCTGCGACCCGAATGCCCTGAAGCCGTCGACGAGTATACCACAGGTCCTCCCATTGAGGCCAGTCAAGAGACAGAGGATTGGCTGGAAGGGCGAAATGCGAAGATGGGAGACGGAATGATTGTTTGCGTGCCCAATTGGGCGGATAGATGGTTCACTTGCTCCGCTCGTACACGATTCTTCCGTTCATAATTGTTAAGAAAGGCTTCGTCCCGGAGATGTTCTCCGGGGGGATCGTCAGGATATCCCGGTCCAGAATGACCAGATCGGCCAGCTTGCCGGGCTCGATGGTGCCGAGTTCCTTGGCGCGATGAATCGCCTTGGGGGGCGAGACCGTGTAGGCGCGGAGGGCTTTTTCGACATCGATGGAGTGGTCCTCGAGCCAGACCTTGCCATCGAGGGTGCGGGCGTTGACGGCCGAGTCCATGCCGGCGAAGGGATCGAGCGTGACCACAGGCCAATCGCTGCCGAAGCAGAGCAGGGCTCCCGCGTCGAGCAGTTGACGATAGGCGTAGGAGCCGCGGAGGCGCTCCTTGCCCAGGCGGTCTTCGGCATAGCGCCCGTCATCGGCCTTGTGGTACGGCTGCATGGATGCCACGACGCCGAGGCGGGAGAACCGGGGGATATCTTCGAGCAGCAGGTGCTGAGCGTGTTCGACGCGGTGGCCGATTGCGCTGCCGCCGCTTGGCGGGCCGCATCGCTCGTACACGTCGAGAATACGGTGGTTGGCCTCGTCACCGATGGCGTGAACCGCCATCTGCAGGCCGCGCTTGTTCACGGCTTCCGCGGAGTGGAGAAGCTGCTCGCGATCGACGGCGAAGGCGGTCAACTGGCCTCGCGGATAGGGTGTGGCCGACGGAGCGTCGGCGTACGGCTCGCGCATGTAGGCCGTGCGACTGCCGAGCGATCCGTCCATGTAGCCCTTGAGTCCGGCAACGCGAAACACGGGACCAGTGTATTGTTTTGCGAGCGCGGCGACTTCGTCAACGTGTTCGAGCCAGTCTTCCCACTGGATGTACGAGGTGATGCGGACGGTGAGATCGTTCCGCGCGGCGAGGTCGGCGAAGACGGGAACGTCGGCCGGGTCGCTCATGTCGTGAACGGAAGTGATCCCGTGGGCGTTGGCGTGACGCATGGCGCGGCGCAGGGCCTCGGCGCGTTCCCGGGAGGAAGGCGGCGGGATGTGCTGCGACACGAGGTCCATCGCGGATTCCTTGAGGATGCCAGTCGGTTCACGGGTAACGGGGTCGCGTTCGATCTCGCCGCCGACGGGATCGCGGGGGCCGTCGGCATTGATGCCGGCGATACGCAGCGCGGCCGAGTTCGCGAGCGCCTGATGCCCGTCCATTCGCGAAAGAAACACTGGCGTTTCACCGGTGACCGGGTCCAGCCAGTAGCGCGTGGGCTGTTCCCGTTTGGTCCAGCTTTCGACGCTCCATCGGCCGCCCTGGACCCACTGACCGCGAGGCAGTTCCTTCGCAGCGGCAGCGACGGCTTCGATGAACGACTTCTTTTCCTTGACTTCGCGCAGTTCGAGCCGGCCAAGCTGAAAGCCCCCGCCGACGATGTGCGTGTGACTGTCGGTGATGCCGGGAATGACCCGTTTGCCGCCGGCGTCAATCACGCGCGTGATCTTCGAGATGAACGAGCGGACGTCGTCATCGCGGCCGACGGCGACGATCCGGCCGCCGCTGATGGCGATCGCCGAGGGTTGCTGCTCCCCTGCTTGTGCATCGCCTGCGATACCGGTCCAAACGCGGGCATTGACGATTACCAGATCAGCAGACGGCTTTTTCGGCAACTCGGGCTGTGCCCAGGTAATCCCGGCGAGAATCAGAACTGCCGCAGACGACTTCATGAGCTGTAGGGCACTCAAGGTCTGGACTCCGATACGGGCGGACGGCGCGAAGGGCTCACGATTGATCGAACCCGATTTCTAGAGAGTAGTCGGCGAGGCGGACTATGTCAGCCCGGCAATGTCGGGCAGACGGCCCGTGCGGTCGGCGTGAATGACGCGTATACTCCCCCTCCGGTCAGGCGACGGCCGAAAGACGGCTTTCGTCCGAGCCGCCACCGTTGCGGAGCGTGATCTTGTCCCAAGACCACGATGAACATGCCGAGGCAGGGCCCAGCCACAGGGCGCAACTTTGTCCGCTCTGCGAACGCCGTTTGCTCCGCGCCGCCCATTGCAAGCTTGTGTGCGACGGGTGCGGATACGTGGAGAGCTGTGAGGACAATTTCGTCCCCAACCAGATGAATCCCGACGATCAGCGGAAGGATCAGGACAGCCGGTAGTAGAAGCGGCACGCTCGCGGACACCAGAACGATGCCTCTACCTGTGCGACGCAAGGAATCACACGACGCTTTCGTTCTGCGAGGGGGCAGGATCATCGATCCGGCGTCAAGGCGAGATGAGATCGGTGACCTGGCGATTGTGGATGGACGCGTTGCAGGGTCGGCGCCGGCCGGGGCGCTGGAGCTGGATGCGTCGCGGTGGATTGTGGCGCCGGGGTTCTGGGACATTCACGTTCATCTCCGAGAGCCGGGGCAGACGCACAAGGAGTGTATTGCCACCGGGACAGCCGCGGCTGCGGCGGGCGGGTTCACGGTGGTCGCCTGCATGCCGAATACGACGCCGCCGATCGACTCGGCAGAGGTCGTGCGGCAGGTGACCACCGAAGCCCGGCGGTGCGACAATTGCGAGGTGCTCCCCATCGCCGCAATCACGCGCGGTCGGGAGGGGCGAGAAGTTACCGACTTTGACGCCCTGCTCGAGGCCGGCGCGGTTGCCTTCAGCGACGACGGTACCGGCGTGGAAGACGACGAGGTAATGGCCGAGGCATTCCGACGGGCCGCAAGAACGGGCGCAGTGCTGATCCAACATTGTGAATACCGGGCATTGTCCGCGGGGGGCGTGATGCACGCCGGAGCGGTCTCCCGAAGGCTGGGGCTGCCGGGGCTGGATCCTCGCTCGGAAGAGGCCATGATCGAGCGCGATCTTCGGCTGTGCGCAGAAACGGACGGTCGGTACCATGTAGCGCATATCTCGACGGCGCGGGCGGTGGAGATGGTCCGGCGGGCCAAACGAGAGGGTATTCCGGTTACGGCCGAGGTTACGCCGCACCATTTGTCACTGACGCACGAGGCCTGCCTGGGGGCGGATCCCAATACGAAGATGCACCCGCCTCTTCGGACCGCGGAGGATGTTGCAGCGTGCCGGGAGGGGCTCTTGGACGGGACGATCGACGCTGTGGCCACGGACCATGCTCCGCACACGGCGGAAGAGAAGGGACGGGGGTTCCCGGCCGCCCCGCCGGGGATCGTTGGGCTGGAAACGGCGATCGGGGTGACGGCGGAGGCGATGTTCAGCGGCGAGCCGGCAGATTGGGCGAAGCTGGTGCGATGGTTCACGACCGGGCCGGCCGCAGTGCTGGGAAGGCGGTTGCCAGCGCTGACGGTGGGAAATCCGGCGGAAATCACGATTCTGGCACCCGATCGGGTTTGGCGGGTTGAGCCGGACCAGTTCCACTCCCGAAGTCGGAACACGCCGTTCGGGGGTCGGACGCTGCTGGGGCAAGCTGTGGGGACAATTTGCGGCCGATCGATAAACTTCTTGTAATATTGATTTTACAGCGCGATGCTTGCTCCCAAGGTGCTCCCCATTGAGCATTGGGAAGCGCCGATTCTGCTTGACGATTTTCAAGTCTGTGTTACACTTGATACACCCTTGCCGAACCCGGGCCGGTCAGGATGCCCAGCGCCCACTGCTGGAATCCCTCGGCGAGGAAGCGACGCAGGCGCCGCGTCGACGGCACACGCCGGAAAGGATCACGCCATGAATACTTCCGACCACGAAACATCCTCGACCAGTACGGGTGCGAGCCGTTATTCGAGTGGCAAGAACGCGCTCGTTGACGACCGGCGCTCCTTCGAACGAACCGCCCGGCCGCTCGAATTGCAGTTGATCGGATGCGGCTGCGGGGATGTCGCCCATTGCAACGTTCGTAACATCAGCGAAGGCGGCGTGTTCGTCGTGATTCCGCCCGGTCAGGAAGTCACCGTCGGACAGCGCTACGATCTGCGCCTGATCGGAAGGGGCACCCTGGCTGCGATGGACGACACGGACTGGAGTGCCACGGTGATCCGCACGGAACGCATTGCCCAGGCATCGCCGGGGGCAATCGGGGCAGCCATGCGATTCGACCAGCCGATCTACCTGTAAGCGCGGCGCTGGTCTGTCAGTGTTATTCCTTGTAATCGTCACGCCTGTTAATTCTTGACAATCCACAAGCGTGCGGAAGAAAGATGGTGCATCGGGGGATGCACCCTGCGAAAGACGCGAGATGGCCCATCGGGGAGCGATCGCTGCGGAGTATCTGCGCAGGCTTCCAGCTTGCAGTTCGCCGCGGCGCGCCTCGTTGACATTGAGGCAGTATTCTGGATAAACTCGCTCTCGTTCCAGGCGATTACCTTTCCTTTCAAACAGTAAGGAGTGTCATTATGCAAAGGAGTGCAGTTCGGCTGGCGGTGGTCGCGCTTTCCTGCCTGGTGATTGCCGGTTGTGGCGGCAAGAAGAAGAACGGGAACGGGATGGCGGCGGACTACACCGCGAGCGATGACTACTATCAGCCCTATGAGTCGAAAGTAGCCAGCACGCCCGCCTACGAGCAAACGAATTACGGCACGACGGCCGATCCTTATGCCGAAACGGAAACGACCGGGAAAGCCAGCGCCGATACGTATGCAACCACGACGGCGAGCGGGACGCGCTACCACCAGGTAGCCAAGGGCGACACGCTCTTCGGGCTGGCGCGTCTCTACTACAATGACCAGCGGCGCTGGAAGGACATTTACGAGGCCAACCGTGCGGCGCTGCCCGATCCCAACCGCATTCGCGTGGGCCAGAAACTGGTGATTCCGTAGCCCATGCGGCGGTCGCGACGAGGGGTGGTGCGCGGTTGTGAATAAAGACGAGTATTCGTCGGGGCGACACCGCGAAGGCCAAGCCACCAGAATATCGGGATCGTCAGCAACGCAGCACACCCCAGTCCCCTCGACCACGTCGACTTCCGGGCGAACCTCGTTTCGGCTGGATGATCCGGTGCAATTCGTGCGCGGCGTGGGTCCGGCGCGCGCGCTGGAGTTCGAGAAGCTCGGTGTGAGCGTCATCGGGGACCTGATCGAACACTTCCCGTTTCGACACGAGCATAAGCCCAAGTCAATTCCCATCGGGGAGGCCGAGCCGGACGAAGTCGCCACGATCATCGGCGAAGTCCATTCGGTCCGTCATGGGCATGGCCCGCGCCGCCCCACCGTCACGACTGTTGTCAAGGACGGCAGCGGTAGCTGCACGGTCTCCTGGTTCAATTCGCCGCATCTGCGCGAGGCTTTCGCCCGCGGCATGATTGTCCGCCTCACGGGAAAAGTTGAAGACCGCAGCGGTCGGGCGGGCATGACCAACCCGACGCTTGCCGTCGTGCCCGAAGGCGAGGACGCGTTCGCGCAGGATCGCGAAGCATACCAACCTGTGTACCCCGCGACTGGCTCACTGGAGAGCCGGCAGATCGCGCGCATTGTGCAAGGCGTGCTTCCGCGGGCGGTGGAACTCGTTGACGAATTGATTCCGGCCGGGCTGCGGCAACGACGGGGGCTTCCGCCGCGGCGGACGGCCATTCTCCGCTTTCACCTTCCGACCCGGCCGGAGGATGTCGAGGTCGCGCGTCGGGCATTGGCCTACGAGGAGTTGTTCCTGGGACAGCTTGCCCTGCTGATGAGCCGGCGTTCGATGGCGACATCGGTCACGACGCAGCCCATGACGGTCGGCGCGGAACTCGACCGGCGGATTCGCGGGCGGTTTCCATTCAAGCTGACGGAAGGACAGGACCGGGCCGTTGCCGAGATCGTCTCGGACCTTGCGCGGAACGTGCCGATGAACCGCCTGCTGCAAGGTGATGTGGGCTGTGGGAAGACCGCGGTCGCGGTGTATGCGGCGCTGGCAGCGGTCGCCCACCGACGTCAGGTCGCCCTGCTGGCCCCCACAGAGATCCTGGTCGAGCAGCATCACGCAAAGGTCTCGCATTATCTGGCAGGCAGCCGGGTGCGGCTCGCGACGCTCACGGGCTCGACACCGCGGCGGCCGCGGGAGGCGGTCCTTCGCGCGCTGGAAGGCGGCACGATCGATCTGATCACGGGCACGCACGCGCTGTTCGAAGAGCATGCACGGTTTCACGATCTGGGTCTGGTCGTGATCGACGAGCAGCACAAGTTTGGAGTCGCGCAGCGCGCCGCCCTGCGAGAAAAGGGCACGGCGCCGCACACGCTGGTGCTCAGCGCCACGCCCATCCCGCGAACGCTGGCCATGACGCTCTTCGGCGATCTTGACGTGAGCACGATCCGGGAGCGTCCCGGCGAGCGACAGGATGTTGTCACCCGCCTGGTCACATCAGAAGCGGAGGCGCAGGCCTGGGATTTTGTTCGACGGCGACTCTCGCTCGGAGAGCAGGTATACGTCGTGTATCCGCTGGTGGAGGAATCGGATGATCTTCCGCTGCGGTCTGCGGTGGCGGAAGCACACCGGCTGGAACGTGATGAACTTGCCGGATTCCGAGTAGGCCTGCTTCACGGCCGGATGCGCCCGGCGGAAAAATCCGAGATGATGGAGTCGTTCAGAAAGGGCCAGGTCCGGGCGCTGGTGTGCACGACGGTCGTCGAGGTCGGCGTGGACGTGCCGGACGCAACGATCATGGCCGTGCAGCATGCGGACCGGTTCGGGCTATCGCAGCTCCATCAATTGCGCGGGCGGGTCGGCCGGGGGACGCGGCGCGGATACTGCCTACTCTTTTGTGCGGATCCGGGGGAAACGGCACGGCACCGCTTGAACATTCTCGTCGAGACGACGGACGGTTTCCGTATCGCGGAAGAGGACTTGCGGCTGCGCGGTCCGGGCGAACTGATCGGGCGACGGCAGCACGGAATGCCGGCGCTGAAGGTGGCCGATCTGCTGCGCGATGTTGAACTGCTCGTGCAGGCCCGAGACGACGCGGCGGTCCTGCTCGGAACCGACCCAGAGCTGTGTACGGCGGAAAACGCCGCGCTGCGACGGGCACTGCGGCGGCGTTATGCGGACGTCATTCCCCTGGCGGGTGTTGCTTAGCTTTGAAAACGAAGCGTATCACGATCGATGCGCACGCTGTCCGATCGAGGGGGAATTATTTCGGACCCCGGCCATTGGCGGTGGAAGGCCGGGTGCGGACGCGGTAGAATCACGCGGCGGAATGGGGTACGGGCCGGCTACCTCTACGAATACGGTTGGCCTGCGCAAATGCGGTCCAGGCAAGGGTCGGGACCGTCTCAAGGGGGGAATCCGCGATGTCAATTTGCCACTTGCGCGCCGCGACCGCTCTGCTTGCGGTCGCGGCCTGCTGCTCGATTACATGGGCCCGGCCGACGGGCGCCGGCCCGGGCTACTCCGGCGGTTATCAGAGTCTCAATCTTCTCGGCGCGCCGGGCCAGAATTGCACGCAATGTCATTTCTTCAACGAGGGGCACGGAACGATCGAACTGATCGGCATGCCCAAACGGTACATCCTCAATCGAACGTACGATCTGACCGTGCGCGTAACCGACGCAGACCAGATCGGAGCGGGGTTCGAGATCAGCGTTGAGGACGGCTTCACGTATGCCGGCTCACTGCTGCTCAGCGACGCGGTCAATACCCGTTTCACGGCGGAGGGTCCGTTTCCGCCCGATACCAACTATGTTACGCATTCGGAAGCCGGCTATGAGAATTCGATGACCGACTGGATCATGAACGGCAGCTCGGCCTCGTTCGCTCTTCAGTGGCAGGCGCCGGGCGTGGACCAGGGCGAAATCGACGTGTTCCTGGCGGCGCTGGCCACGCAGCGCAGCGGCATGGGCGCGGACATCGAGTTGGATAACTACTACGCGCACACGCAGAAGTCTCATCCCACCACGGCCGGCGATGCTGACGCGGACACGGACTTCGACCTTCAGGACTGGGCGGCGTTACAGAACTGCCTGGGGACGACGAGCCCGCTCTCGGAAATCTGCGGCATTATGGATGCGGGAAATGACGGAAGCGTGTCACTGGAAGATTACGCGGCGTGGATCGTGGGGATTGATGGACCTTTAGCAACAACGCCGGGCGGATACATCACCGCCAACGTCATTCGCGGAGGTCTGCTCTACGACCGCTGGTGGCGCGTCGCCGGCGTTTCGACACCGACGGGCAATCATCCACTTTATCCGGTGGCGGGACAGCAAAGCGGGAGCACGACGTTCCGCTGCAAGGAATGTCACGGGTGGGATTACCGCGGGGCTGACGGAGTGTACGGTTCGGGGACGCACTTTACGGGCATTGCGGGGATCGCCGACACAACCCTGCCGGCCCAAGCGATCTTCGATCTTCTGAAGCAGCCGGCCTCGGCGGCGCTGCCCAACGGGCACAACATGGCCGCGTACGGGCTGTCCGACGATGACCTGTGGGACCTGGTGAAGTTCTCCATCGAGGGCGCGGTGGACACGCGGCAGTACATCGGTCGTTGCAGCAGCACAGACCAGTCCTGCGAGATGAGCAGCGATTGCCCTGGCGGGGAGACCTGCGAAACGGGTCGTTTTGTTGGTTCCCAGCTCTTCGGGAGCATCTGGTATGGTGAGGCCTGTGCGTCGTGCCACGACCCGGCCGACGGAATCGGCGGGACCGGCACGGGCATCAACTTCGGCAGCGAGGCCAACCCGCGGTACGTGGGAACGATCGCCGTGGACAATCCGTGGGAGTTCCTGCACAAGATTCGTTTCGGGCACCCGGGAAGCCCCATGCCATCTACGGACCTGCTCGACTATTCTGTGGCGAATTCGGCCGAGCTTGGCGCCTATGCAGCAACTCTGCCCACCGAATAGTCGAAGAAAAGGTCGGAAACGGGAACAGAATCGGCGCGGGCGGGGTTTATGGTATCAAGATGGAACCCCACCGGAGCTCCCACGATGAGCCATCACACGGTCCGTTTTGCCGCCGTCGTCCTGATGTTCGCCGGCGCGGTGAGTCGAGGCGATGAACCCGTCGGTCAGCCCCCGCCGACAGAGCTCCTGGAAACGCACCACGACCCCTACATGCCCGGTCCGGGTGATCCGCCGGGAACCTACGTCGAGCGGTTCGGCACGGTGGACCGCGGACGATTTCGCAGCGTGCAGGTGAACGTCCGGCCGAACCAGACCAACATCCCGGGTGACGCCGCCAACGAACCTTCGCTGGCCGTCGATCCGACCGACCCCGACGTCATCGTCATCGGATGGCGGCAGTTCGACACGATTGCGTCGGACTTCCGGCAGGCGGGATATGCCTACACCCGCAATGGCGGCGCGACGTGGGCGTTCCCCGGTTCGCTTCAGCCGGGGCAATTTCGCAGCGATCCGGTGCTGGGTGCGGACTCGCTGGGCAACATCTATTATTACAGCCTGAGCAGCATCCTTTCGGCAGAGATGTTCATCTCCGGCGACGGTGGCACCACCTGGGCCGGGCCGATCCCCGCACGGGGCGGGGACAAGACCTGGATGGACATTGATACCACGGGCGGGATCGGCAACGGCAACATCTACACGACGTGGAATCGGGTATACAGCTGCTGCTCGGGGCGGGATTTCACCCGGTCCGTGGACGGAGGGTTGACCTATCCGAATATCCTGGCGATTCCCACGGCGCCGTACTGGGGAACCGTCGCCGTGGGCCCGGACGGCGAGGTTTACATCTCGGGCGTCGGGGCGACCATCGCCCGATCGACCAACGCGCGAAACCCGGGCGCTGCCCCGACGTTTGACTGGGCGAATTCCGTCAATATCGGCGGGCTCACGCGGATTTCCACCGGTCCCAACCCCGGCGGGCTTCTCGGGCAAGTTTGGGTGGCCACGGACAATTCCCCAGGGCCGGGGCGGGGTAACGTCTACCTCCTGGCGTCCGTGGACCCGCCGGGAAGCGATCCGCTCGACGTCATGTTCGTGCGCAGTACCGACGGCGGAGTGACATGGAGCGCGCCGGTGCCGGTCAATGATGACGCCGGATCGGGCGCGTGGCAGTGGTTCGGGACGATGTCGGTGGCGCCCAACGGACGGATCGACGCGATCTGGAACGATACGCGGGCTTCGGGCGATTTCAGGATCAGCGAAGTCTATTACAGCTACTCGCTCGACTTTGGCGAGACCTGGTCGGCGAACGTGCCGGTCACGCCGCCCTTCAACAGTTACCTGGGATGGCCTCGACAGAACAAGATCGGGGACTACTACGATATGGTCTCCGACCGGCACGGGGCCAGCCTAGCCTACTGCGCCACATTCAACGGTGAGCAGGACGTCTACTTCCTGCGCATCGGGTTTGACTGCGATGACAACGGTGTTGCCGACGAGGACGAGCTGGCCGATGATCCCGCGCTGGACTGCAACGGCAACAACAACATCGATTCGTGCGATGTTGCGGCGGGCACGAGCGAGGACTGCGACGGCAACAACCGGCCAGACGAGTGCGACCCGGACGGCGACTCCGACGGCGTAATCGATGCCTGCGACAACTGCCCGATGTCCACGAACTCCGACCAGGCCGACATCGATGGCGACGGCAAGGGCAACGTGTGCGACCCGTGTCCGGTGGATTTCCTGGACGACCGCGACGGAGACGGCGCGTGCGACTCCGACGAAGCATGCCCGTTCGACCCGAACAAGATCGATCCCGGGGTGTGCGGGTGCGGCGTGGCGGACGTGGATTCCGACGGCGACACCGTGGCCGACTGTGTGGACCAATGCGCGAACGTGGATGACCGCGTTTATGCCCCCGGCTGTGCCGAGGCGATCCCGACGACCTCGGATTGGGGACTTGTCGTGTTTGCGATGGTGCTCCTGGTCTGCGGCAAAGTCGTTTTCGGTCCGGATCGCCGGTCAGCCTGAGCCGGAGTCTGCGGATACCGGGCCGTCCTTGGCCGGCCAGCGGTAGATGATCAGCGATTCCTTCTTTTCCCCCCCGGCTTTCTTGCGATCGACAAAGACGACTTCCTCGCGCTGCGGTGGTCCCAGGCGGGCCGAGATGTTGCCCAGGTAAGCCTCCAGCTGCTCATCGGAAAAGGGAACCATCTTTTCCTTGTCATCTCGCTTGGCATAGTAGACGAATAGCCAAAGGGTACCGTCCGGCGGGCGCTGCACGGAGTCTGGCGGGGGCGAGTATCTGACCTCCACGGGCGCGAAGCGCATCACATCGAACAGGAATTGGGCACCGATGCCGCGCCAGTCGCCCAGCCAGGGGGCGTAGTCGTTGCGGTCAATGCTGTTGAACAGGACCCAGCGGTCGGCGGGACCGGTTTGCTCAACGAGCGACTCGACCGCCTGACGCCGCCGATAGACTTCTTCCGACTTGTAGGGCTGGATGATGGCTCGGGCAATTCCGGCCACGGGAATCACGGTAAAAACAATTGTGGCGACGGTCAGGCCCAGCCGGAGCCGGCGGTTTCGCAGGCCGGCGCGCAGCAGGACGGAGAGCCCCAGCCCCGCTAGAAGACAGATGGGCGGGGCAAGGTGCTGGGCGACGCGGGCCGATCCGCCGTAGGGATACGCATGCAAAGCCGCGGCGATAAAGGTCAGAACGAATGGCGCGATGAGCAGAAGAAGCAGATCGCGATCCTTGCGATATAGTCGCCAGGCGCCCACCAGGAAAAGCAAGAGCGTGATGATGCTCCCCGGCGGGTGGCCGCCCTGCGGATAGGCGAAAAGGTAGCCCGTGTGGATGTAGAGGAGCCAGAAAGGAATGGTCCATGGACGGTCCGTCGGCGGGAACGCGCGTTGCCAACTGGCGAGCTCGAAAACGTCGGCCGCCTGAGCGGCGTGGGGCTTGGCATACGCGAAGTACATCCACGCGGCGTTGCCGATGAGCACCAATCCGAAGAGGAGCCATCCGGCAAGAAACCCCTTCGGAAACCCCATGCGGATGAGTCTTGCCGTCAAGTAGAGACCGACCGCGCCCCCGACAAACATCGAGGGGTACGAACTCCAGATGCCCGCGCCGGCAAGCAGGATCAGCCCGGCCCAGCGGACCCAGGAGCGCGGGTGCTCGGCGACGGCGACGGCGAGCGCAATCAGACCCAACGAGACCAGCAGATCTCCCGAATAGGGCTTGATCTCGGCGGCATGGCGGACAATGAAATAGGATGAGGCGAAGATGGCAATGGCCATCAACGCCGCAGTGCGGGGGAGAACGTGTCGGGCGAAGCGGATGAAGAGCGCCAAGCCGGCCAAGCCCACAAGGAATGGCAGAAGACGAAGAGCCCACTCCGAGTAGCCCAGAACTCGGCTTACGGCCAGTTCGCCCCACATGAAGAAGAGCGGACAGATCTGCCCGTAGACGAGCGGCTTGATCATGCCCGCGAAGTCGCGCATGAGGAAGTTCACGCCGACGAAGGCTTCGTCACCCCAGACGGGCAGGCCAAGAGCGTACTGCATGACGCGCCAGATTAGACCAGCGGCGATCACGATCCCTGCGAGCGTGGTCAGGCGAGGTCGCGGTTTCGCAGAGGCAATCGATCCGGACGGCGGACGGGAGGTCACGAAGCTGGCCCTGAAAACGGGAATGGAATCCGTACCGGTCGCATCATCGCGCCATGCGCGACCCGGCTGATTCGCGGGCATACCTATATCATTGATGCGAGGAGACGTCCAACAGGGCGATAAGAGCGAGCCGGCTCCAGCAGCAGTTCGCGGTCACTTCCGCAGGCGGAGCCCTCACTTTTTTCCCAGGGCGCGCTGACGGGCGAAGAATTCCCGCAGCAACGAAGCGCCGTCATCGGCCAGGACGCCGGCGGTCAGATCAACACGGTGGTTGAGACGAGGGTCCGTGGGGATTTCGAACAGGGAACGACAGGCGCCTGCCTTGGGGTCGTCGGGGCCGTACACCAGTCGCGGGAGTCGTGCCAGTACAATGGCACCGGCGCACATGGCGCAGGGCTCAAGCGTGACGTAAAGCGTGCAGTTTTCGAGGCGCCAGGAATCGAGCGCGGCCGCGGCGGCGGTGAGGGCGATCATTTCTGCGTGGGCGGTGGGGTCACGAAGCGTCTCGCGCTGGTTGTGCCCCCTGCCGATGATCTTTCCGCCCGAAACGACGACGGCACCCACCGGCACCTCGCCCTCCTCCAGGGCATTGACCGCTTCGTCCAATGCGGCACGCATGAAACGTTCGTCGGCGGCGGAGTCCAACAGCATTGCAGTATCCATGGTTCGCGGTCCAGCGCGTAAACGCCGCGCGGCTCGGCAGATGGTTCAGATTTCGCCCAGAAACTCCAGCCGTTGCTGAAGGTTGGCTTGCTGGAGGGACCAGTCAAGGTCGATCAAACCCTGGATCTTCGTGCGTAGGCGATCCGCGACGCGCAGGGCGAACGCCAGACGATTTTCATCCGTACCCTGATGAAATACGGGATCGGGCAACGGCCAATGGGCACGGAGGGGCGCGCCGGGCCAGACCGGACAGGGCTGGTCGGCCGCGGCGTCACAGAGCGTGATCACCACGTCGAAGCGGCAGTCGGAAAGTTCGTCCCAGCTCTTGGAGAACTGGCCATCGGCGGAAACACCCAGGTGCTCGAGAACGTCCAGCGCCAGCGGGTGGACGAACCCGGCCGGACGCGAACCGGCGCTGTAGGCCTCGAAGTCCTCGTCGCCGAGATGACGGAGCAGTGCCTCCGCCATTTGTGAACGACAGGCGTTGGCCGTGCAGAGGAAGAGAATCGCTTTTTTCTGGGTCAACACATGCAACGATCCGGTCAGGAGGAACAAGGCTCCTGCCGGATCGTAGCGCTTTTACCGAGCTTTGCAATCGCAGACGCGACGAGTCTGTTTCTAACGGCAAAGGGTCGTGGCCGCGTTCACGCAGATCTCGTCCCAGCCGTCGGTGCAACAGGCGCCGTCCTGGGCACAGACCAGCGCACAGCAGGCGGCGTTGTCGCAACCCGGGACCAGAGCATTGGCCTCGAAACAACTACCTCCCATGCCGCAGGCCGGGAACAATGCGCAGACGGGGCCGATTTCCGCGGCGCAGACGCCGTCCCACTGGGTCAGACAACAGAACGGATCCTGTTCACAGACCGCCTGGCAGCAGTCCACGTCGTTGCAGCCGGGCGTGGCCCGTCCCACTTCGCAGGCACCGGACGCGGGCGAGCATGAGGGGAAACCATTGACGATACCGTCGGCTTTTTCCCCGCACAGGTCATCCCAGAGCGTGTCGCAGCAGTACGGGTCCGCGTTGCACGTGTTCGTGCAGACTTCCGTCGTTTCGCATCCGGCACCCATATGCCCCGCGAAGCAATCGCCCTGGCTGTTCAGACAGGCGTTGTCGCCACGGTTGGGGTCGCTTTCGCAATAAACCGTTAACGTGCCGGCACCCTGGTCGTTGTTCTGGTCGCCCCGGAATCCGCCTACGCGGATCAGGTACTGCTGACCCGCAACGGCTGAGATGGTAAGGCGCGACTCGTTCCCGTTGCCGCAAGCGTCATCGCTGCAAGCCTCGACCTCCTGCGGGTCGCCGGTGGGGCAATCGCATCCGTTGTAGACAACGAGCTTAGTGTCGTATTGGCTGCCGCACAGGCTGACGATGACCTGCTCCGTGCAGGTGGCGGTGTAACAGTACCAGATGTCCGAATCGGTCTGAGCATTGCCGAAGAACGTGCAGTCGGCTGGTCCGTCCGTTGTGGCGCCGACGTTGCTGTACTGGCGCGTGCTTTCGCCAATGGCCGTGGGGCTGGAGCAACTGTTGTTGGCCAGTCCGCCGCCGCTGGTGATCTGGCAGTTCGCGTCGCAGGTCGGCGTGTTGGGCGGCTCGCAACCTTCACCGGTTTCGACCACGCCGTTTCCACAGACGGCTCCGCCGCCGCCACCGCCTCCGCCACCCCCACCGCCGGTCGGGCAACCGTCAGCGCCCACGGCCGTGCCGGCGGGCGTATCCGGACACTGATCGACCGCATCGTTGACGCCGTCACCGTCGGTATCGCGTTGGGCGGCGGAGCATCCCTGGGCGTCAACCGTCGCACCGGCCATGGTGCCGCCGCACACGTCCACGTCATCGGTCACACCATCGTTGTCAGAGTCAAGCTGGCTGGGCGCGCAGCCGGTGGCATCCACAGTCGCGCCAGCGGGGGTATCGGGACAGTCGTCCACGTCGTCGTTGACGCCGTCACCGTCGGAGTCGGGTCCGCCGGCAGTAATGCGGCATCCGTTGGCGTCGACATCCGCCCCGGCCGGGGTACGCGGGCAATCGTCATCCGCGTCGCTGACGCCGTCGCCATCGGTATCGCGCTGGGCGGCGGAGCAGCCGTTGGCATCTACCGCGACGCGCGCGGGCGTTCCGGGACAAAGGTCCTGATCGTTGGGCACGCCGTCGCTGTCGAGGTCGGGATCGTCAATCGGACACCCGTCGTTGCCGACCGTGGTATTGGCGGGCGTGTCCGGGCAGTCATCAAAGGCGTCGAATACGCCGTCACCGTCGGTGTCACGTTGCGTATCGGCACAGCCGTCGGCATCGACCTCGGCGCCCGCGGGCGTGTCGGGACAGAGATCAGCGGCATCGGTCACGCCGTCGCCATCGGCGTCTTCACCCGGCGTGTTGTCGTTGCCATTGTTGTTGCCATTCGTATTGCCGTTGGTGTTGCCGTTCGAGGGCGGCGCCGGCGGACAACCGGGGATGAAAACCGCGGCCACGGCCAAGGCCAATCCGCAGGTGAGCCAGAATCCGAGCACAGTCGAAGCACGACGCATTACAGGTTCTCCCAAGCTGGGGATGAACAAGGAGGGGTCCGGCGCCAAGGACGACCCGAGCGTAAGCCCCCCCTTTCAGGCAACTTTATGTCCATGTTAAGGGTCAAAGCAAGGGTTGTCGTCCCCGTCCGATATGTTCCAGGCTGCGAAACAGCATTGAGAAGGCGGTGCGACAGCGGTCCCGCCCCTGAGAATGGCGGGCTTGAATCACCCACGCGTTGCCGATAGCGTTTACCCCTTCGTTTGAGGAACGAACGCCATGCTGCGCGTGGGAATCGGCTATGATCTGCACCGGCTCGCCGCGGGACGTCGGCTGATCCTGGGCGGCGTCGAGGTCCCCTTCGAGCTCGGACTTATCGGACATAGCGATGCGGATGTTGTGCTGCACGCGGTGGCCGACGCCCTCCTGGGCGCAGCCGGGCTGCCGGACATCGGCGACCTGTTCCCGGACAGCGATCCGGTATATCGCGGCGCGGACAGCAAGTTGATCCTGGTCGAGGTGGTTCGACGCGTACGCGAGCGTGGCGGACGCCCTGTCAATCTCGACGTCATTGTCCACGCCGAGGCGCCCAAGTTAGGCGACCTCAAGCGGAAGATGGGCGCGTCGATGGCGGAGTTGATTGGTCTGTCAGCAGACGCCGTGAACGTCAAGGCCAAGACGAACGAAGGCGTAGGACCTGTGGGCCGGGGCGAGGCCATGGCCTGCACGGCCGTGGCGCTCGTGGAAATCGAATCGCGTGGAAACCAATTGCCGTGACGGCGCAACTGGACGCCACTGCGGCATGACGCGTCTTATCGCGGAATGGAAGCGGAATCATGAACCTGACGGTCTATAACACGCTGACACGCAAGAAGGAGCCGTTCGAGACGATGCGCCCGGGCGAGGTGGGCATCTACCTTTGCGGCCCGACGGTCTACAAGCCGAGCCATCTCGGGCACGCCATCGGCCCGATCATCTTCGACGCGATCAAGCGCTACCTGGCCTGGTGCGGATTCAAGGTGACGTGGGTGGTCAACGTCACTGACGTGGACGACAAGCTGATTGTCGAGGCGAACAAGCAGGGCTGCACGACGCTGGAACTGGCGGAGCGCGTTACGGCCGATTACATGAAGGCAATGAAGTGTCTCCACATCGACACCATCGACCTCATGCCCAAGGCGTCGGAGCACATCGGAGACATTATCGGGATCATCCAACGACTGGTGGATCGAGGCATCGCGTATCCATCCGGCGGCGACGTGTACTTCGATGTCACCAAGGACGACGACTACGGGAAGCTATCCAATCGCCGCGTGGAGGAGCAGGAGGGCCAGCGCGATTTGCAGAGCGGCGAGAAACGCAATGCAGGGGATTTTGCCCTCTGGAAGGCGTCCAAGCCGGATGAGCCGGACGAGGTCAAGTTCGATTCACCCTGGGGTCCCGGACGCCCCGGGTGGCACATCGAGTGTTCCGCGATGGCCATGCGCTATCTCGGCGAGACGTTCGACATCCACGGGGGCGGCATGGACCTCATCTTCCCCCACCACGAGAACGAGATCGCGCAGTCGGAGTGCGCGACGGGCCGGCCTTTCGTCAAGTACTGGATGCACAATGGCCTGACGCGGATCAACACGAAGAAGGGTGAATCGAAAAAGATCGCCAAGTCGGATACCGATCCGGAAATGCAGGCGGCGCTGCGGAAGATGACGTTGCACGTGCTGCTCGACGAGTATCCCGGAGAGCTGATCCGCTTCTTTGTCCTGAGCACGCAATATCGCCGGCCGATCGAATACTCCGACGCGGAAATCGAAAGCAAGCGCAAGGGACTCGATACGTTCTACCGCTTGTTCGAGCGCGTGGAGCGCATCGCCCGAATTTCGCCTTACACGGCGGCGGATCGGCTGGGCGCGCCGAAGCATGACGAACCCCGCTGGTCGGCGGCCCAGCTTCTTGATGCGACGCTTTCGGAAGCGAGCAAGGAGCACGTTGATGCGTTCGTGCGGGCGATGAACGACGACTTCAACACGGCCGGGGCGCTGGCGGCGCTGTTCGATTTCGCCGGGGCGATCAACCGCTTCATCGAACAGAACAAGCTGGAGTCCGGGGGGTCGAAAGAACTGCTCGACGACGCCACCAACGCTACGGGACGGCTGATCGCCACGGCGCGGCTGATCGGCATGTTCATCGAACCCGCGGCGAAGCGTGCCGCCGGTGACGACGGACTGACTGACGCGGTAATGCAGGTGCTGATCCAGATCCGCCAGCACCTGCGCAAGAACAAGAAGGACTACGAAACGTCCGACCTGATCCGCGACCTTCTGGCGGAGCGCAAGATCACGCTGGAGGACCGACCGGACGGGACAATCTGGCGCGTGGGATGATGGAGCGGACCAATGTTCCGGGAGGGTGGTTGCCGGGGACTGGAATAACCGGCAAGGAACGTGCGACCTGCGGGCGCTCGAACAGGAGGCTCCGTCGATCACAATTCCACTTGCAGGCGGTTTACCTCGGCCACCTGGTAGAAGCAGCTCATCACCGTGGGCACGAGCATCACGAAGGGCAGCGCGATCACGCTGCTGGTGACGACGGAGCGCATGGAGCCGTACATGCTCGGTGATGCCATGAGGAATGCGGTAAGTCCGGACAGCACAAGGAAGGCCCCGATTGCGGCGGTAACGAGAATGACCACGAGGCGCCGGTTGATCAGGGCGTATCCCGTCGCGCCGAAGAAGGCCACGGCGCAGATGATCCAGTAAACGTAGGTATCGATTCGAAGATCGGCCATGAGATGCGAAACGAGGGCCGCGCCGAGCAATCCCCCCAACACGGCCACGGCATAGGATGCCAGCGGATAACTCAAGGCCGCCAGGCCAACCACGATGGGAATGGTATACCACAACTGATCCGGGCGCCCGCTGAGGAACACGGCGCCGACGCCGTAGCCGATCAATGCAAAAGATACTACCACACAGAATCGCCACAGCCGCCAGCCGAACAGGCATAGCGAAGCACCGACCACGACCATAGGCACGCCGAGCAGTGGGTCGGAATTGCGCAGGAAGATCAGCCAGTCGTTCAACGAGGTGAACATAGGTATGTCCCCGATTGCGGCATTCGACATGCCGCGGGCACTCAGTCCCCGATTCGGCGCACGCCCGGCATGCTGGTTCCACACCGGCGGTCGGCGCGGAGCATCCCCAGGGTCGCTCGGCGGCGGCCGAGCCTACCCTCTCCGCAAGCATAGGATATCTTCGCTCGTTGAACGTCCGATTACTTGGAGCGCTCGGCTTCGCCTTCCGGGCGCTTTCGCGTAAGCAGCGCCTGCAGGATGAGTGAACTGACCAGGAATCCGCCCAGGGCCATGCCGACGGCTCCCGGGCTGCGTTCCATTGCGGACAGCGACGTAGGGAATACCTGGCCCAGCAGGGTTATCGCTCCGCCGAAAATGAGTGACGTTCCCAGCAACGATGTCGACAGTATCAGCATCGCCCGGACCGCGAGCACGCCAAGGAAGAGGCCCACCAGCAGTGCTGCGGCGATGATAGGTTCGGCGTCTGAGGTAAGAGAGGCGTTCTGCGAACGGACGTAAGCCCAGAATTGCTGCATCCACTCCCTTGGAGCGGGGGGAATCAACTCCCCGGACGGGGTCACGACGGCATCCGCGCCTGACTCGACGCCCGCCTGGACGGTCATGGCCTGAACGGGCAACGGCTGGAAATCGGCCGCGTGGGGAGCGACTTCCCGATATCCGAAGACACTTATGGCCACACCGCAGGCAACCAGTCCGGTGAGCACGCCCGCCCAGAGTCGGAAAGTCAGGAAACCGATGGTACCGAGCATGGCTCCGGCAAGGATAGCCGCCACCGGGCCGGGCAGGCCAAGGCGAGCGCCGTACTCCGCACCGATCGTCATGCCTCCGAGCGCAAGCGCCACCGTAAGGCCCCCGCGCGCCAGCTTTGCGCCGAATACGCTGAGGAGTCCTCCGCCAACGAGGGCGAATGCCCCGATGAGCAACATGCGGGCATCAAAGCCCCCTGTCGCCTGGCCGGACAGGTAAAGGTTCAATTGATCGAAAAAGGGCTGCAATGTCGTCATGGTCCCACCTGCTTTCGGTGCTGATCCATTGTACCCGGGCGAGTGAGCGGCGCCGCACGATAACACCCTCCCGGGTGCGCGGCCGCCGTCGCTCCGTTCGCCCATTCGCATCCTCGACGAGCGGCTTCGCCCGTCTCCACGGAGCGTATATTCGCGGCTCGGCCGCCAATATTCGCCTGTGGGGTAAAACGGAGCGCGCCCGGATTCGTCGCCCACGGGACTATACGCCCGAAACCTCCGAAGCAACCACATCGAAGCGGTCGGGGAATGTTGTAACGTCGATGACGGCATAGCCGCCGTCGATTCGCCCCGTGCGGCGGTAGTTTTCCCTGAGTATGGCCATTTTTTGTGCGGCCGTGTTCTCCTCGATTTCCATGCCCGGCTCCGATCCCCAGGCGATGCGTCCCCCGGGCTGATCGGTCATGAGCACGAGGTGGGCACGGTGGGGATCGCGCCGGCCTTCGTAGTTCTCCACGGTTACGCCGTAGATCTGGGCGGCATAAGGCTCCTTGAGGAGAAGCTCCAGCGTGGCGAGCCCGGCCCGGAGATCGCTTCCCAGCCAGCGCCCGCCGGGCTGCGGCGGAGACTCCGCCACGCCCTCGACGAGTGGCAGGCCGGGGTCGTAAGGATACCGCCCGGGAAGGCGGACGGCCTCGTGATCGACAAGATAATACGTTGCCTCGTGGCGAACGAAGGCGACGGGCTGGCGATAGTCGCAACTGATTTCGAGGCGCGCATCGCTGAGGCGGCGCACGTGGCGGACGGACCGTACCCAGGCAACATCGGCCAGCGCCGCCGCCGCACGACGGCAGAACTGGTTGTCCGTCCAATCGCCGTCGAGCACGGGCTGGAGAGCTTGTTCGAGATCGGATCGGGCCAGGGGCACGAGCACGGGGGGCAGATCGACAAGAACAGGGAGAGCGCGGTCGCTTCGCGCCAACAGAGAATCGTGGAACGTCCGCTCCAGACGCACGAGACCGTAGGCCGCGCCGCCGAGCGCACCGCCTGCGAACAGAACGGGCAGCAGCACGCGAAGCAACGGCAGGAGCGCAGCAGGATTCACCGGCCAGGTTCGTTGCTGGCGCTGTTTCGGCCTGCCCTTTTTCGGTTGTTTACGCCGCCAAGCCATGTTTTCAATTGCCAGTGCAAACTCCCGCAGGAAGACATTGCATTGCCTCGCGAACTTCCTCCAGATCACAAAGGCTGGAGCCTATGGCTCATCGAAAGTCATCGCGCGAAGACGGGCAATGTCGGCAAATCACTACTATCGGCGTCAGAGGGGTTTCGGCAAGAACGCAATGGCCGAATGTCATGGGCGAACGCGGTTGGCAGTATTGGAATGCACGATTCCCTGCAGACGACATTGCGGAAGACAGTCGCCACGGACTGCCGGAATCATCCGCGCCGGCAACGCAGGGACATTTCCACGAGGCGTTCGCAGAGCTCGTCGAACTCGATGCCCACGCGCGCGGCGGCTTTGGGAACGAGGGAGTGGCTCGTGAAGCCGGGAATCGTGTTTATTTCCAACACATAGGGACGTTGTGTTTCGCGATCGATCATGACGTCCACCCGTGAAAACACCTCGCACCCCAGAGCTCGAAAAGCCTGAAGGGCGACGACCTGAACGCGCTCCACGAGATCGGGCGAAAGTTCGAGATCGAAGAGGTATTGGGTGTTTTCGTCGACGTACTTGGCGTGGTAGTCGTAGAATTCTCGCCGGGTACGGATCTCGCAGACGGGAAGCGCCATGCCGCCGAGAATGCCCACGGTCAGTTCGGGCCCGACGATGTACGCTTCGATGAGAGCTCTTCCATCCTGCCGGAAGAGGTGTCGGGCCTTGGTCTGCAAGGCTTCTCGATCGCGGGCAATCGATGTGTCCACGCTACTGCCGGACGCGGCCGGTTTGACCACAGCAGGAACGGGAAAGTCCGACAGCGCGGCGAGATCGTTTTCCTGTTCGATGACCACATACTTCGGCGTGGGGACGCCGGCCTCTTCGAAGGCGCGTTTGGCCAGGACCTTGTCCATGGCGATACGCGAAGCCTGCGCGCCGCATCCGACGTATGGCAGTCCGCGCCGATCGAGCTCGGCCTGGAGCGTACCATCCTCGCCGAACTGGCCGTGAAGGGCGATGAAGACAAAGTCCGCGGGATGCTCGAGCGCGGACAGGTCATCGGGGGAGATATCGCTGATCGTAACCCGGTGGCCTCGACGGCTGAGCGCCTCGGCGACGGCCCGGCCACTCTGGATACTGACATCCCGCTCCGCTCCGGGGCCGCCGGCGAGCACGGTGATATTCATCGTTTTGCGTTTGCTCTCCGACCCGGCCGAGGGAATCTCATGGGCCGGTTTCGCCGCCATCTTGGACATAGGTTTACCACTCCCCCTCAACAAACGGCCAGGTTCCTTTTTCCCCAAATCTCCACTTCCGGCTGCAACTCGACGGAGAAACAGCGGCGGACCTGCTCGCGGATGAGTTCAATCAATCGCAGGATGTCGGCCACACGCGTATCGGGCTCCGCGACGATGAAGTTCGCGTGAATTTCCGAAACGCGGGCACCGCCGCAATTCCTTCCCTTGAGCCCGGCCTGATCGATCAGCGCCCCGGCGGATGCACCGGGCGGATTGCGAAAAATACAGCCCGCGCTCTGCTGCGACAACGGCTGGCTTTTTTGTTTATAGGCGTGGCATTCGTCGAAGCGCCCGCTTACACGTTCGGGATCGTCGCGACGCAGTTCGACGGTCGCGGACAGGACGATTTCGTCGCGGAGGTTCGTGTGGCGGTAGCCGAAGCCGACCCGTTCGGCGGGCCAGCACTGACGATGTCCCTCGGCCGTGAGGACCTCGACTTCGCGCACGACGTCCTTGATTTCCCCGAAGCGGCCCCCGGCGTTCATACGCACGGCACCTCCGATGGACGCGGGGATCCCGGCCATGCATTCCAATCCGGAAAGCCCGGACCGGCTGCAACGGCGGGCGAAAGGTATCAGATCGACGCCCGCACCAACGCGAAGCGCATCGCCCTCGCTGCGGACTTCACGGAATGCGGCGCTATCCAAGCGGACCACGACGCCATCGACACCGTCATCGCTGACAAGCACGTTGGCGCCGGCGCCCAGAATTCGCACGGGCACGTCCTGCTCGCGCGCGCGACGGACAATTTCCGCAAGCGCATTAACGGAATGCGGCCGGCAGAGCATTTCGGCCCTTCCGCCGACGCGGAACCACGTCAATGGTCCGAGGGGTGCGTCCAGCTCGACGCTATCGGCAAATTCGTGCCACCAGCTCATCGGCTACCTTCCATACGTCACCGGCGCCCATGGTCATGACCAGGTCGCCTTCCGTCACATTCTTAATGAGATGCTCGATCGCCTGATTGAGTGAGCTCATGTAGCACGCGTGACCGCCACGAAGCAGGATGCGGAAGACAAGTTCCTCGGACCCCTGGGAAAGAACCGCGCGGTCGGTCTCGCGCGCGCCGTACACATCCGGAATGATGATCTCATCCGCAAGCCCGAATGAGCCAGCGAATTCGTCCATGAAGTGCTTGGTTCGGGCATATTGGTGGGGCTGGAAGACGACCCAGAGTCGACGGGGCTGGTATTGGCCGCGAGCGGCCTCGAGCGTCGCACGGATTTCGGTCGGATGATGGGCGTAGTCATCGACGATGATCACGCCGGCGCCTTTGCCGCGCAGGGTCATGCGGCGATGTACACCGGCAAAGGAAGACAGTCCTTCGGCAATGGGCTCGACGGCGGCGCCGGCATGATGGGCCAGTGCCGCGGCGGCCAGCGCATTGAGAACGTTGTGTTTGCCGGCTACTGCGAGCCGCGCCTGGAGCAGGCGACGACCCCGGTGGTGAATTTCGAAAGAATAGCAGCCACAGTTCGCCGCCGGATCGACGGCCCGCCAGTCAGCATCGGCGGTAAACCCGAAAGTCTCCACGCGAACTCGAGCGCGCCTGGCGGCGTCGTGGGCGCGGGCATCGGCATCGTGAATCAGCAGTATGCCATCAGGACGAATATGCGAGGCGAAGGTGCCGAAGGCATCGACGATGTCGTCGATGTCGCGGTAACAGTCCAGATGATCGGGCTCGATGTTGAGGATGGTGGCCAGCCGGGGGCGAAGGTGCAGGAACGAACGGTCAAATTCGCACGATTCCGCAACAAGGTGCGGACCCTTCCCCAACCCGCTGCCCCCGCCGAGCTGGACCGAAGTCGCCCCAAAGACAAACGACGGATCAAGTCCCGACGTGCGGAACAGATGAGCGCACATGGCCGTGGTTGTGGTCTTGCCGTGGGTGCCGGCGACGGCCACTCCCTCCAGCTGGTCCATGACAATGCCGAGCAACTCCGCGTATTTCAAAACGGGGAGCTCGCGCTCGCGGGCGTAGAGGAGCTCGGGGTTGTCGTAGGGAATGGCCGCGCTGATGACGACGAGCGAGGCGGTGTCGGGAAGATGGGCGGCGGCGTGGCCGATGTGTACCGTGGCGCCTTGGGCGACCAATTCCCCCATGCCGTCAAAGGGGGTCATGTCCGAGCCGGAAACGCGCCCGCCCAGACCCAGGAGAATACGGGCGGCTCCGGACATGCCGCAGCCGCCAATACCGATCATGTGGACATGCAGCCCGTCCACTGAGAATCTTCCCACGGAGCCGTCCAACGCCTTGAGCACCACGCCCGTGTGTCCCCTTCCCGGCCGGCGACCGGACTTCCCTGTCGCAAGAGCCGTGATAAACGTCCATTCAATGAATCCGCGAAGCCCGAGCGCCAAGGATCATCGGGCAAGCACGGGTTGCCGCTTCAACGATTCACAGGCTACCCCCTTCAAGCGCCCGTCGAGTAGCTCCGCGATACAGTTGGCGACTTCCTGCGCCGCATGTCCACGCCCCAGACGCCGAGCTGCGGCAGCCATCTGTTCACGCTGGGCATGATCGTCCATCAACTGGGCGAGCAGCTCACGCAGCGCCGGACCGTTGATCGCTGGATCGATGCGATCGCCCAGGATGCGCGCTGCCCCGCCGCGCACCAGACATCGCGCATTGGCAAACTGGTGGTTGTCGCGATGGAATGGATAGGGCAACAGGATCGACGGCCGTCCTACCGCGGTGATTTCAGCAAGCGTAGAGGCGCCGGCGCGGGAAACGACCAGATCGGCCGCGGCCAATGCCTCGGGCATCTCGTCGGTATAGGCAAGTATCTTGGCGTCTACGCGCTTCTGCTGGTAGGCGGCGCGAACGGTCTCAAAATCGAGCGTACCGGTCAGGTGGAGGATCTGCCAGTCTGTTCGGCGGGCGAACAGATCAAGCGCGGCAACGACGGCTTGATTCAACGTGCGCGCCCCCAGCGAAGCGCCCGTTACGAGCAGTACGCGGCGATTGGGGTCCAGGCCGAAAGCCGCACAGCCTGCGTGGCGATCGACTTCGTTGAATCGCGATCGGACCGGACAGCCCGTGACACGGAGTTCAACCGTCGCGGGAAACTGCGCGATGGATTCGCCCCACTGCACGCAGACGAGGCTCGCTCGTCGAACGAGAAGGCGGTTGGCCCGGCCGGGGATGGCATCGGGATTCATCACCAAAATTGGTATCCGGCGACGCCGGGCCTCCCACGCCGGAAGGAGGGCGCTGATGCCACCCGAAGCGATGAGCACGTCGGGGCGGAGGGCATTCATCCATGCCCGGCAGCGCACGGCGTTTCTTAACATGTCGAAAGCGAGCTTAGGCCACCGCCAGGGGCGAGCACTGAAACCGGAGAGGGCTTGCGGGTAGAGATCGTATCCAGCGCCCTCGATGATCTGGCGATCGATGGTACGGCTTGAGCCGAAGAAGACGAAGCGGGCGTCTTCCCAGTGTTGGCGAAGGGCTTGGGCCAAGGCCAGCGCTGGATAGAGGTGGCCTCCGGTGCCTCCGCCGGCGAAGGCGAAGACGGGGCCATCGACAGTTCCCGAAGGGGGACTCAGCACAAGACAAACCCCTCCCTTCGGGCCGGTTCAGCTGGTTGAGCGGAGTACGCTGAAAGGAGTTCCTCCCGTTCCGACTCCGGCAGCCCCGCGCGGGCAGCGATGCCCACCAGGACGCCGACCGCAAAGCAATTGGCGACAAGCCCGCTCCCTCCGGCCGAGATGAAGGGCAGCGGTATGCCGGTCGTGGGTGCGACAACGGTCACCACGGCGACATTCAACAGCGCTTGAACGGCGATCATGGCGGTCAGGCCAAACGCCAGCAGGCGCTCCAGCGGCGTTCGGGCCGCACGCATGGTCGACCAGCCCACCAGAATGAACAAGACAAACAACAGAAGGATCAGCCCGCCACCAACGATGCCCGTTTCCTCGCAGATCAACGAGAAGATGAAATCGGTATGCCCGTCGGGCACGTAGCCGTACTTCTGGACTCCCGCCCCGATGCCGCTGCCCAGCCAACCCCCGCTTGTTATGGACATCAGCGACTGCACGGGCTGGTAACTGCTGCCGCGAGGATCCGCCCACAGGTCAAGGAATGAGGTGAGCCGCTCCACACGATAGGGCTTGAGGAAGACGAGGAATGCAAGCCCGCCGGCGCCGACCAGCCCGGTGAGCGCCAAGTGCCAGGTTCGACATCCCGCGACGAAGAGCGTCAAAAAGCCCACGGCAAAGATGAGGGCGCAGGTGCCGAAGTCTTCGAAACCAACGAGCGCCGCGCAAAGCGCAATGACACCGGCCGCGGGAAGAAATCCACGGAAAAACGAGCGCACGTCGTAGAAGCGGAGGCTGAGGAGCGCCGCCAGCATCGCCACCATGGCGAGCTTGGCCAGCTCGGAGGGCTGCAGGCCAATCCCGCCCCACATGGGCAGGATCTGGAGCCAGCGCTGGGAATTGCGGCGCGTTTCGGCAAACCCGGGAATCAACGTCGCCACCAGAAGCCCAACGGCCACGAGAACCGCGATGACGGCCAGCGCCCGGCAGAGATTCGTTCTACCCAGAATCCAAGGGGAAATCCGTGCTGTCGCGGCCAGCAGCACGAGTCCGCCGGCGGCGAAGATCAATTGGCGGCCGAAGATGCTTCGCCAGATGGGAATGCTGAACATGCCGCGGTCCACGGGCGTTGTAGCCGACATGACCGCCAGTAGTCCGATGACGACCAGTGCCACGGTCACGATGATGAGCGATTCCACACGTCGCGCCGCCGCCCCGTTTGAAAGGAGCATGATCATCCTCCGTGATTGACAAGCGCCCCTAGCGCAGCTTGATCGTCGCCAGCGCAAGTGCCGCGAACATGGCGGCCATGAGCCAGAACCTCACCACCGTCTGCGGCTCACTCCAGCCGCCGACGTGGAAGTGGTGATGAATGGGCGCGACGCGAAAGAGGCGCCGTCCGCCGGTCCACCGAAAATACCCGATCTGGAGGATCACCGACATGGCCTCGATCACGAAGACGCCGCCGGCGATCAGCAACATGATTTCCTGGCGGGTCACGACGGCCACGTAGCCGATCAGTCCACCCAAAGCCAGGGCGCCCGTATCGCCCATGAACACCCGCGCCGGGTGGCAATTGTACCACAGAAAGCCGAGGCTCGCCCCCAGAATCGCCCCGCAGAGCACGACCAGTTCCGCCGACTGCGGCACGTAGGGCATGAGCAGCTTGTGGGCCAGATTCTGCGTACCGACGACGTAGGAGAGAATCGCGAATACGAGCGCGCAGAGGGCGACACAGCCTGATGCCAGGCCGTCCATGCCGTCGGTAAAATTGACCGCATTGGAGGTGGCCGTCATCACAGCCACGGTCACGAGCATAAACGCGAGGGCGCTGAGCTGGACGCCGGCCTTGTAGAACGGGACGGTCAAGACGCGGTACGCGGGAACCTCCTCGGAGGAAATCAGCGGGCTCAGCACGGCGAGATTGTGGCTGCCGTGCTCGAAGATGTAGTAGCCGAGCACGACGCCGAGCCCGAGCTGAAACAGAAGTTTCTCGTACATCTTCAGCCCGTCGCGCGAGGTCCCCCGCTTCTTGGCCGTCAGCTTGAGCCAGTCGTCGATGCCGCCGAGCACGCCGAGCCAGACCAGGCAGACCAGCGCCATCTGCACGTAGAAGCCCGTGATGTCGGCCAGCAACAGCGTCGCCAGGCCGACGGCGGCGAGTATGGCCAGCCCCCCCATCGTGGGAACGTTGCTCTTGTCCCGGGTGAGTTCATTGAGGGAAGCGTGATCGAACTCGGGTCGATCGCCGAGCTTCCAGCGAATGAGCAGGCGAATCACCGAAGGAAGGAAAATCAGCAGGAGCACGAAACAAAGGACCGCGGCGCATGCGCCGCGAAACAGCGGATTCTCGTACGCGTAATGGCGTCCCTGAAAAAGATGCGTGAGCAGCTGATAAAGCACAAACCGACCCCGCTTGTCGATGGACGCCGGTCACGGGGTCACGGCCCATGGCCGAGCAGACTTACCGAGGCGTAATCAGGCGACGGCCGCGCGCCTGCCGCCCCCCTGCTTCAGATCCCCAACCACCCGATCCAACTTCATCGCCCGCGAACCCTTGAGCCAGACGACATCGCCGGGACGGAGCAGGTTCGAAAGGACGCTCGATGCGTCGGACGTATTCGGGCAGGTCTCGACCGCACCCCTGCCCGAATAACCACGGAGTTCGGCCAGCGCTTCGCACGTCAGCGGGCCGACGCAAACGACCGTGTCGAACCCCGCATCGAGCAAGTTGCGAAGGACACGCTGGTGGTGCCGCTCGCTTCGAGCGCCGAGTTCGAGCATGTCGGCCATGACGAAGATGCGGCGGGCGGCAGCCGAATCCCTCAAGGTTTGGATCGCCGCGGACATGCTGGAAGGGTTGGCGTTGTAGGTGTCGTCCACGACGGTGACGCCACCAATGTCGAATACCTCCGTACGCCCCTCCGGTGGGACGTAGTTTCGAAGCCGCTCGATGATTGTCTCCGGATCGACGCCGAACCAGCGGGCTACGAGGAAAGTCGCCGCGGCATTCGTAGCATGGTGCGCACCGGGCATGGGCAGCCTGATACGAAACCGCCCATCGATCTCGACATCGCTGTGACGGATGGAGTGCTCCAGGCAGCGGGCGCGCGTGTTGGCATGAGCGGTGAACCCGATGGTCATGCAGCGCAGATGAGCGGCCTCCTCCAACCGGCGCCGAACCTCGGCGCGGTCGACATTGATCACGGCCAACCCGCGCGAACGGACATGATGGAATAGCGACATCTTCTCCCGGGCGACGCCGTCGATGGATCCCAGTTTCTCCAGGTGGGCTTCACCCACGGAGGTCAGCACGCCGACGTCCGGCGCGGCGATTTCCGTCAGGCGGGCGATTTCCCCGGGGGAATTGGTTCCGATTTCGGTTACGAGGTACTGATCATTGGCATTTGCTGAGAACAGGGTGAGCGGTACACCGATCTGGTTGTTGAAGCTCCTGGGAGAGGCCCGTCCGGCGAGCTCCGCCCGGAGCACGTGGTCCAGCATGCGTTTGGTCGTGGTCTTTCCGTTGCTGCCCGTAACTCCGACGACGACCGTGCGCGGACTCATCACGTTGCGACGATAGTCGTGTGCCAGCCGGCCGAGTGCCGAGACGGTGTCATCGACGACCAGGAGCGGCCGGGCGGCACCTCCTTCTTCCGCCGAGAACCGGCTGCGCGACACCACGCAGCCCACCGCGCCACGAGCCAGGGCCTGGGTCACGAAGTCGTTTCCGTCGAAGTTGGGACCGCTCAGCGCAAAAAAGAGATCGCCGCGCTCAAGCTCGCGCGAGTCGGTACAAATGCGAAGGGCGACATCCTCGCGCACACCGGCGGCGACGGGTACGCCCAGCGCCGCACCAACCTGACCCAGAGGCATGGGAATCATGCTACGTCCTCCCTGACCACCGTTCGCCTGATCGCGGCATTGGCAACGGCAACATCGTCGAACGAGATCGTTCGATCAGCAAGTATCTGGTAGTTTTCGTGCCCCTTTCCGGCAATCAACACGGCATCGCCGGGTTGGGCAAGATCCACGGCAAGTTCGATCGCATTCCTCCGATCAGGCTCGACGAACACCGCCCGACGATCCGCGCCGCTCAGGCCCGGCAGAATCTGGTCGATGATCGACTGCGGAAATTCCGAGCGGGGATTGTCGCTCGTCACCACGACCAGATCGGCCAACTCCCCCGCCACGTTGCCCATGCGAGGTCGCTTGCTGCGGTCGCGGTCCCCACCGCATCCAAAGACGCAGATCAACCGCCCGGGCACGAGTGGCCGCATGGCGGAAAGGACGTTGCGCAAAGCATCGTCGGAGTGAGCGTAATCGACGAGAACACTGAAGGGATGACCGGGCGGTTCCGCGCGCTGCAGACGGCCGGGAACGCCACGCATGTTTTCAAGACCATCGACAATGGCGTCCATCGAAATGCCGAGCGCATGGGCGGTCGTCGACGCCAGGAGCGCGTTGCTGGCGTTGAATCGTCCGACGAGGGCGAGGTGGATGCGTCGTTGCCAACCCGGCCCACGGATGGACAGCCGAATTCCGGCAATTCCAGAGTCTTCGACAACGGCCGCGTAGTCTGCCTCGGGGCAACCGATTCCGGCGCGAATGCTGCGGGCACTGGTTCCGTCCAGCATGGTTTCGGCAGATGGGTCTTCCGCGTTGACCACAGCGACCGCGGAGGACGGGAGGCCAACGAAGAGCCGTCGTTTGGCGTCGCGATAGGCCTCGAACGTACCGTGATAGTCGAGATGGTCGCCGGTGAGGTTCGTGAACACGCCGGCGGAGAAGCGGAGCCCATCCGTTCGGCGCTGGTCCAGGGCGTGAGATGAGACTTCCATGACAGCGTGCGTTGCACCGGCCGCGCGTGCTTCTGCAAGATAGCGACAAAGGGCCACGGGACCGGGCGTCGTCAATGGCGCATCCATGCGCCGCCCCGCAAGATCATATCCCACGGTTCCGAACAGTGCCGGGCGCTGACCGGCCGCCCGCAGAATCGCCTGCAGCATCCAGGCCGTGGTGGTCTTTCCATTGGTTCCGGTGACGCCAATGAGCTTCAGACCCTGGAGGTCGTCGCAACGAGTCCTTGTTTCGTCACGAAGGCCATAGAACGCGGCGGCCATTCGTGCCACTGCCTCTCGGGTATCAGCCACCCGAATGAGCGCAGAAGCTTGACCAACTGATACATCCTCCACCCGGGCGTCGGCGTTGACCACAACGGCCGCTGCGCCGGCGCGGACGGCTGACTCGACATACTGAGCCGCGTCGCCGCGGGTTCCGCGGACGGCGACGAAGCACGCCCCGGGCACGACATCGCGCGAGTCATCGACGAGTGCCGTGATACTGACACTCGTCCCGGTGACGGCGCCGACCGGGCAGACCCCCGCGCGGGCGAAGAGGTCGCCGAGGCAGATGCCCGATTCAGCAGCGAAGTTGTGCGGTTCTACGATCATCCGGCGCGTCGTATTGTACCCTCGGCACAGCCGCTTGCACGCCGTCTACCGCTGATTAGATGGTCGGTTCGCGTCAATACGCCGACGGCTGTGAATTGTTCCCGACGGATACCAAGCGGCCCGTCATTCGCGTGCACCCCGCACGTCGAATCACAATGACATTCATCGGTCGGAAGCTTGATTTCGCGTGACCGAGAAGACGGTGTTCGCGTCCCCAGCGCAATCACGGCTTCGCGGAAACGAGGCGAGCGTCGGGAGGTACGCCGAGGTAGGAAAGGGAGCGTTCGATGAGCTTTCCGGCCGGACCGGCGGCTACCTGTCCGCCGTAGTAGGCGATCGCCGGATTGGGACGGCGGATCTGCACCAGAACGACGACGCGCGGATCGGACAATGGAGCTCCGCCGACGAACGTGCCGAGGTACTGTCCGGAGACGTAGCCGCGCTCGCCGGGCGAGGTCAGCTTGGCCGTCCCCGTCTTTCCGAACACCTGATAGAGTGCCGAGCGGGCCTTGCTGCCGCCGCTTTCCTCCACGACGGCGGCGAGGGCGACTTCGCGCATGAAACGTGCCGTGGCAGTACTGGCAACGCGGCGAATCGCTTCGGGCTCGTCCCACGACTCGATCACCGTCCCGTCGGGCGCGAGCCGCTCCCGAATCAGGTGCGGACGGACTTGAACACCGTCATTGGCCAGGGCCGCGAATGCACTGATCAACTGCAACGGCGTCACCAGCACCTCATAACCGAAGGAAACCGACGCCGTGCTGAGTGATGTCCACTGCTTGTAGGGAACCAGACCCGGATCTTCGCCGAGGCATTCGACGCCCGTCGGCTGTCCGAATCCGAAACGCCGGACCGTTTCGTAAATGATGGGGTTGCCCATCCGCTCGGCGATGATGCTCATCCCAATGTTACTGCTGCGGGCGATGATGCCACGGAGATCGAGCCGATCGGACGGTTTGGTGTCCTCGATAACCCGCCGGCCGATCGTGTAGCGACCGTTGTGGCAGTTGATCTGCTCCTCGGTGGACACGAATCCGCCGTCCAGGGCGCCGGACGCGATGATCGGTTTGAAGGCGCTGCCGGGCTCGACGGGATCGGTGATCGTGCGGTTGCGCCGCGCACCGGGGCGCCCGCCGTCGATGTGATTGGGGTCGAACTGCGGATACACGGCCGTGGCGAGGATCTCGCCCGTGCGCGGATCCATAACGATCGCGACGCCGCTTTCCGCTTCCACATGCTCGACGGCCTCCTCCAGAAGCGCCTCGGCAACGTGCTGGATTTCTGCATCAATCGTCAGCACGAGGTGGCCGCCGTCGACGGGAAGCACGGTCCCCTCTCCGGTTCTCCAGAGCGCCCGACGCCGGGCGTCGCGAATGGTCGTGCGGCGACCCTCCTTTCCGCGGAGATGCTCGTCGTAGCGGAGTTCAAGGCCTTCCAATCCGCGTCCATCCCGACCGACAAAGCCAAGCACCTGCCCGGCGGAAACGCCGAGGGGGTAATAGCGGACCTGCCGATCACTCAGGCCGACGGCAGGCTCGTCCAAATGCCGGACGGCGTCGGCCGTGGCCTCGTCCACCCCTTCGGCAACCAAGACGAAACGGGTGTACACGCGCTCCAATATTTTTGCTTCCAGGTCCAAGCAAGGGACATTCAGCAGCGGCGCGAGACGCTGGGCGAGGTCGGGAATATCCGTGACCAGGGCGGGATCCACGAAGACATCCGGAAGCAGGCGGCTGCAAGCGAGCACTCTTCCGCGGGCATCGAAAATCGAGCCTCGCCGCGCGGTAAGGACGCCGCTTCCCTCGTGCTGCCTTTCCACGATGGGCAGCAGACGCGGCGAGAGCGAAACGGTGACGTGGGCGAGTCTCCCCGCCAACGCAATGAAGCAGAGGATGAGCAGCGCAACCGCGATGCTTCCCCGCCGCCGCAGTCGGTCGCTGATGTCGTGGGCCGAAGGGATCATGCTCTTCACCGACTCAACGGGATGGGTTGGGGACTTGCCGGTCGGGATGCGACTGGACGGAGGCGATTTCCGGCGGTAGCAGATCGGCCTCGAAGCGATCCAGACGATCGTGGACGTTTTCCGGAGCGCGAAGTCGTGCCACGCTGGCCTGCAACTGCCACGCCTCGCGCTGGAGTGCCAGCCAGTCGCGCTCCATGCGCAAAGCCTGGACCGAGGCTCTCGTTTGCGCAGCACGCACCGTAAGCAGCGCGGCCGCGAGCGCTGCCAGCATGATCAGGAGAATGACCACACGCCGAACGATCATGCGGTGTCGTGCGGAAAAGACGCGGGACTAGGAGTTCGGAATACGAATTCGTACGCCCTCGCGAATGCGCGACGGATCGGGGAATCGCTCCCGGTTGAGCTCGAAAATTTCCTTCCAACGATTCTCATCGCCCAGTTGCTCACGGGCAATGGTAATATAGCGGTCGTTCTTGCGAACCTGGTACCAGCGGGCTGCCGTATCCGTTCTTGCCCTCTCCTCGTGCAGATTCCGAGGGGCGGGACGCTGCTTCGCGACGCGTTCCTGCGACTGCGCCGCCTCGCCGGAGGCAGCGCCCGCGAGCGCGGGAATGACCACTTCGTCACCAATTCGAAGCTGATCGGGATCGGGAACGACGGCTCGGTTCGCATCGAAAATGGCGTTGACGAATTGGGCCGACGACGAGCCGTAGTAGCGGTGGGCGATGCGCGTCAGCGTGTCCCCCTTTTGAACGGAGTGCTTGGCCAGAATCGCAACCGCAGGCTTGCCGGCCGGCTGCCGCGATCCTGCTGCTTGCGGATCACGTCCGGGTCGATTCCCCGAATCAGCCAACGTAGCGGCCGGATTCGTATCGGCGGTCGGGGAGTTGTTCGCCGGCGAATTCGCGGGCGATGGCCCCCGCTCCTGTGTCGCCGCAAGTTCGGCCGAAAGCCGGGCCAATCGCTCGCGAAGCAAGCGCTCCTGCTCCGCCGGATTCACGCGGGTCGCCGGTTGCCTCGGGCCTGGAATGAACGGCGGCGGATTCGTCGCGGTCAGGCTGGTTTCCGCAGTATGGGCGGGTCCCTGACCTTGATGACGCACCGCCGGGACCTCGCGGACGTCGTCCTTGGCAGGCTGCTGTGGAGCTTGCGCGTACTGCGCCGCCGGCACGGGGTCCTGTGTCGTGCGCGGCGTGATTCTCCGGCGAGGAACAGGATTGGGCGTACGGCGTGTCGGCTGGGTAGCGGGCGTTTGATACGGTGCGGGGACCGGAACTCGGGAAGGCGAGGAAGATTGCGGGGCAGGCGGAGGCGGAACGGAATACTTGCTTGCTGAACTGGGCCAGGGCGCCACTTCGGAAAACCGCTCCTTGCCACGATTGGCAAGGATGACCGCAAAGCACGTGATGAAGGTGAGTCCAGCCAGTAGACCAACCTTGGTCTCTCGCCCCATGCCCCGCGCCTCCTGCATTGCAAAAGGGCAGCCTGGACCGCCCGTTAGACAGTGTCATCCATGGGCCGCCGGCGGATCACGCGCAACTTGGCGCTGCGTGATCGCGGGTTGCGTTCACGCTCTTCCGGTTCGGCGGACACCGGTTTGCTTGTGATTATATCGTAGATTCCGTCACTCTTGCGTCGGCGAAAATCGAGTTTTACGAGTTTGTCCTCCACGCTGTGAAACGAGATGACGCCGAAGCGCCCACCGGGCTTGAGCACGTGAGGGGCGGCGTCCAGGAGCGAGGCCAGCGCCCCCTTCTCGTCGTTGACCTCCATACGCAGCGCGAGGAATGTGCGCGTCGCCGGGTGAATCTTCGACCTTCGGGACAGCGGATCCACGTGAAGCGTATTGCAGATCACCTCCACGAGTCGTCCGGTGGTGGTAATGCGACTCTCGCGGCGCGCCTCGCAAATGCCGCGGGCGATCTTTCGCGCTGCCATCTCCTGGGCATTGAAGAAAAGGACATTGCCCAACTCCTTTTCCTTGAGGCGATTGACCAGATCGGCAGCGGTCTGAGGGAGCGTCGGGTCCATGCGCATGTCCAGCGGAGCATCGTAGCGGAAGGAGAAACCGCGATCGGCCTCATCGAGTTGTGTTGAACTCACACCAAGGTCCGCCAGCAGAACGTCCACGGAACCGACACCTTCCACCGCAAGCACGTCGCGTAGCCGGGCGAAATTCGCCTCGCGCAGCGTGATCGGACACGAGATGTCCCGAAGTCGCGCACGTGCGATCGCCAGGTTGGCGGGATCGACGTCGAGGCCGATCAGGCGCCCCGCCGGTCCGGCAGCCTCGGCGAGCAAGCGCGAGTGCCCTCCCAGTCCTACCGTGGCATCGACGACGACATCGCCAGGACATACGGCCAGCAGCCGCGCGACCTCCGTGGGAAGCACGGGAATGTGTGCATTGGGGTCGTCGATGGCTGTCAATCTCACCAACCCGTCAGGGGCACGTCACGCTTCCGTGGCGACGAGTTCGCCCCCGAGGTAACGAGAGCCCGTCTCCGCCGGAGCGGAAACGAACGGAGCGAGCGTTGCGTGCTGGAACTTTCCGCCCGATTGTTGTAAACTTAATAATCGGGTACGGAGAATCCGGATTTCGCGCGGCGATACTTTCGCGGGCACGCCGTCGCGTTCCTCCTGTTGCAACCTTCGCTGGATCCTGGATACCAGCGTTTGCGGTTGACGTCCCTGCACGATAGACACTCCCTCCACTCTCGTCCACCGCAGCGCGGCGATTCCTTTCGCTTCGACCGCTGGGGTGTCGTTGGTGACTACAGCAAACGACTCCTTCTTTGAAAAGTGCATGCGAGGCCGCACTGGACAGCGCCATTCATCCAAGTGCGTCCTATCCGCGATTCCATCCCCTCCCGAGATCGATTCGGGCTTCCTGCCCTTATGCCACGGCTCTTCCACCCGCTGCGAAGTACCGGCTCCTTCCGGCCGACGCAACGAAGTTACCACCTATGTGTTCTGCGGACGCATCCGCAGGAAGTCCTGCCAGGCGGGCCAGTCCGCCCCGTCCGGATCGATGCCGAGCTCGCGATCGAACGCGTCGCGTGCCCAGAGGTCGATGCGGTTCTTCTGCCCGACAAGATAGATTTCATCCGGAAGGCGGGCCATGCGCCGCAGGCGATCGGGCAGCACGAGCCGGCCTTGCTTGTCGAGTTCCACGTACGACGCCAGGCTGTAGAACTGGCGCTCGAAGCGACGCGATTCAGGACCGGGCATGTACTCGGTCTCAATGCGGCCGGCCAGTTCCTCGAAGCAGCGCTGCGGCAAAATGGACAACGTGCCCTTGTCCTCGCCAGGGGTAATGTAAACGGGACAACCTTCGCGCTCGGGATCGATCGTGTCGCGGAACTGGGAAGGGAGCTGAATGCGATTCTTGCCATCGATGGTTCGTTCAAACTGACCCGTGAAAAACCGCATCGATCTCCGCCACCCGCTTCTTTCCACTGCGTGGGAAAGTGGCCCATATTTAACCACTACAAGGGCAACCGTCAATGAAAAAATGTTCAGGAAAACAAATCACAGGCCCGACGGCGCGACCGTAACGAATCATCAAGATCTGGGGGGCGGACGATCGGCTAACCCAACCAATCGTCTTACAGGAGAAACCCCCGGCGCAAGAATTGCGCGGTGGCGTTCGCGAGTCTGCAAGGTTGCCCAAGGGGATTCAACATCGGAGACGGCGACGTCGCGCAAAAAGCGCGCCGGGAAGGACGGGCAGGAAGTGTCACAGGCGTGACACTAATCGGAATGCCCAACGTCGGAACTGGAGATCACTTCACGGTACAGCGCCTCGTAGGCATTCCATGTCGTTTCGATGGTCCAATGCTCGCGCACGTGTGCTTGTGCCGCTTGTCCGAGACGCTTGGCAAGCGCGGCGTCGCGCAATAATCGCGCGATGGTTTCGGCAAGCCCGGCGACGTCGCCACGCGGAACGACAAAACCCGTGTCTTGATCAGTGACAAGATCACGGCACCCCGGAACGTCCGTTGTCACAACGGCGCAACCTGTCGCCATCGCCTCGAGCAGCGCATTGGGCAGGCCCTCGGTCCGCGAAGGGAACACGAAGACATCGGCCGTGGCGAGCAGCTCAGGAATATCCGTTCGAGAACCAAGGAAGTGCACGCGATCAGCAAGGCGCAGCGAACGAGCGTGTTGTTCCAGGCGAGCGCGTAACGAGCCATCGCCGACGAGCAATAATTGCGCAGGGTGCGAAGGCGCGATCAGGGCGAAGGCATCAAGCAGATCGAACAAGCCCTTTACGGGATCGAGGCGGCCTACCCAGAGCAGGATCGGTGCATCGGCCGGGATCTTGAGCGCGGCACGATCCAGCGGCACCACACCGGCGAACCGATCTGGATCGACTCCACCGCGAACAAGGCGCAGGCGATCGCGCGGGATTCGGGCCTGCGCCGCCAGGTGGTCGATGACCGAGGGGGAGTTCCCGATGAAATATCGACAGGCCGAGTGACTGAAGCGATCGACCCGCAGGTGCCAGCGGCGCTCGATCTCCACCGTCTGGATTTCGCAGAGCACGCGATCGGGAGGAATCCCGGCGCGGCGGGCGGCACGTCGCGCGGCGAAGTTGGCATGGAACAGAAACGAATGGACGATGTCTGGGCGAAGCTCGCGCAGAAGGCGGGTCAGTCGTCCAAAGACGCGGAAGTCCCATCCGCCGGCGGCCGAACATGTGTGCACCGCGATCCCGTCTTCCTCCAGCATCTTGCCGACCGGTCCGGGTGAAGCGAGCGAACAGACCGCTACGCAAAATCCCCGTTTGGTCATCGCCCGGCAGAGCCGGTGGAGATGCAGCGGCACGCCGCCGAGTTCGAGGTCGGTGATGACGTAGAGGATGTCGAAGGGAGCGGCGGACAAGTGACAACGATGTTGCTGGCTCAATCGCGAATGACGACAACGGCGCTGAGGTAATGACAGCCGAAGAGCACTGCTCAGGAACAGTGCCGCATCGCCGGTGGAACGTTGCGGCCGCGGATTGCAGTGGCACCACTACACGGTAAATAGCGGCTGCTGGCTGGGGTCGTCCTGCTTGACCTGCTCCTGCACGTCGCGGATTTCATCGATGAATTCCTCCACCGTGCGGAAATTGCGATGGACGCTGGCGAAGCGGACGTAGGCCACCTGGTTCACGCGGCGGAGGTGCTGGCCAACATAACGCCCGATCTGTTCGGCATCGACCTCACGGTCGTGGTAGCTGAACAGGTCCTCCTCTACCCGATCCGCGATGGCGTCCAACTGCTCCTCGGGGACATCGAGCTTGAAGCAGGCATATTGCAGGCTCTGGAGGATCTCCTCGCGACGATAGGGTAAGCGCTGTCCGTTGCTCTTGACCACCATCAGGCGCAGCTCCTGCTCGACGCGCTCCTTCGTGGTGAATCGCCGGCCGCATACGAGACACTCCCGGCGACGGCGGATGGCCACGCCCGCTTCGGTAAGGCGGGAGTCGATGACCTTATTCTGGGTATCCTTGCACGAGGGGCAGAGCATAGCCGAGTCTGCTGGGGAACGGGTGATTTAACAGGGCACCCGGCGGCGCGAACTTAACCCCACCATATGTTGGGTGTCAATGTTCCGGGGCGCACCGGCGGTTTGGATTGCGTCACAGCTTGATCTGACGTGCCCCCTACTGGACGGTCGGGCGGTGCGACGGTATCACCCGCGACATGGGCAGGCTCGTGGAAAAGTCCGTCGGCGGACTGAACGTCCAAGGCTTCTCTCTTGCGGGTGAGGAGACGGTACTGGCCGTTCCGGAACTGAACGTCTGTTTCGACGTGGGCCGGGCTCCGCGCGAGATTATCTCGATCGACAACGTATGCCTTTCGCATGGCCACATGGATCATGCGGCGGGAATAGCCTATTACTTTTCGCAGCGCAACTTTATTGGGACAGCGCCGGGACGGGTCATTCTGCCGGCGGGACTGGCTTCCCCAATTAACAGGCTGATGGATGTCTGGGGGGAGATTGAGGGACACCCCTCCCCTGCCGTAATTGTTCCCGTTGAGCCCATGCAAGATGTGGAATTGCGGCGTGGGCTGATCGTCCGGCCGTTCGCGGTGAACCATGCGGGGGGAGCATTGGGATTCACGCTGATCGACGTGCGGCACAAGCTCCGGCCAGAGTTCCACGGGCTACTCGGACCCGAAATTGTGGCGCTGAAGAAGAAGGGAGTGGAGATCGAGCAGCAGGTCGAGTACGCGTTAATCACGTACACGGGCGACACGGCGTGGGGTCGGTTTCTGGAGCATCCCTTCGTGCGCGACAGCCAGGTTCTGGCAATCGAATGTACGTTCTTCGAGCCCGACCATCGATCGCGGGCACGCGCGGGTCGGCACATTCACATCGACGATATGCCGCGGGTCATGGAAGCCGCGCCGACGGCAAAAATTCTGTTGACCCATTTCTCGCGACGAACGGATCTTCGGGTTGCCAAGCGCATGCTGGAGAAGATGCTCAAACCCGAGGACTTCGCGCGGATCACGCTGCTGATGGAGCGCCCGCCGAGGCCGAGGGGTCGAGAAGGCCGTCCGCCGCATGAGCCTTCAGAGAAGCGGGAGGCGGAGTCCACGTGATGAAGGAGTCGCGAACAAAATCGCGTGGATCCAGCGATTTGAGCTGACCTTCCTGGCATCCTCAAGACGAAGCGGACCATCAAGCTATCGGACGGCGGATCAAACAAATCCGGGCCGTTCGGCCCCCATATCGCAGAGAACCTCTTTGAACCTTGTTTGCCCCGCCTTGTGGGCAATCCTACGATTAACCGGGTCAAAGGTATCGGAGTTTGGCGGCTGTCTGCGCGCCCCGCCCGCGAGATACTTTCTCGCAGGAGTCGTGCAAGCAGGTGCCGGAGTGGCCACGATGGAGCTGAGTCCGAACCATCCTCTGCGCCGGCATTTCTCTGGCGTCGTTGAAGACGTTTTCTTCACGCGTGTGGGGTTATGCGACCCGCAGCTTACCGACTACCTGGTCGAGCTGCTGCTGGACTTCATGCACATCGATCGACTGAAGACGATCCGGCAGGCGCAAACCAAGCGGCTGGAGCAGATCGCTGCCATGCTGGCCATTCAGTCGGAGTCGGCGGCGGAATCGCAGTCGGAGCGGGACCGGGTGCTGTATCGCTGCATCGGTGACTTCGCCCTATTCTGGGCGGGACTGTACCCGGAGCACCTCCGGCGCAGCGCGGATCCGTCCGACCTACTGCTGGAGTACGTTTCGCGCGGGAAGCGATCCTATGCCATCGTTTCCGAACTGATTGGAGAAGGCGAGGCGCCGCCGCCGTCGCTATTCCGCAGCCTCAGTGACGACTTCGAGTATTGCCTGTACGGCTTGGGGCTCGTGCGACGCAGCCTCGATACGAAGGCCGGTGAAAACGGTGGGGATCTGCTGGTCTGAGGCCCGCCTACGATCGCGATCGAAATCAGCGTTCGTCCGGCCGGCCGAAGCGGACTGATCTCAACTCGAACGATCGCGTGGCACGGGCAGGGTCCGGAAACATATCGCCGGATCGAGGGATGTTCCGCCGCGTAATCCTCCTGCCGAAGGTGTGGCGGCGGGATCCATGGCGTCCCGCCATGGACTTAGCTTGACTTGACGGGTCCGCACGATAGATTACGTTGCACGTTTTGCGGCCGTCCTTTCCGGATGGCACGAATCCCCGATAGCTCAATGGTAGAGCGAGCGGCTGTTAACCGCTAGGTTGTAGGTTCGAGCCCTACTCGGGGAGGTCACCGATTAGTAGCGAGTCTGGCGACCGACGAGTTGACACCCGACCCCGGGCCAGAGAGCGGCCGGGGTCGTTCGTTTTAACGCGAGGATTCGCAAGGATTTACAGATGTGGTCGCAGCGGGCCGGGCGGTGAGAGAGTGGCGTTTCGGACCGCTTCGCGGCTCGCGGGCCGTTCGAGGCGTCTTTTCGGTCCCCACGCTCTCCGTTTCTCTCGTTAACAGCCGACCGTGCTGTTTACAGCGCACCATGCAGTTTACAGCGACGTCCCGACGCACGCCGCGGCGGTGAAGCGCCACCGAGGAGCGTTCAACGCGGGCACCGCTGTGCCACTGAGCTGACCGGTATCCAGATTCCGGCCTCGTCGCGCAGCGAACCGCCCCCGGTCGGCCGCGTTCCAAAGAGCGAGGCCGTCGATAATCAGCATCTGGCCGAAGCTTGGTTAGAATATCGCCGTCATGGACGTGCAGCGGACAACTCAATCGCCAATCGCGTTCGATTCCGCCGCTCGCTCTCGACGCGCTCGATTCCAGCCCGTCGAACGCGCGGCACGTACTCGCAGCGGTAATCGCGTGAGGGCTTGGGCCGTCGGCACCGATGAAGCGGGGCCAGCCTTTCGGCAGATCTCAACGGCGTGCCTTCTGGACAGGACGGAGAATCAGCGTTGAAAGGAGTCGTCCGTGACAGCATTCTTCGGATTTCGCACTATACGCATCTGGCACGCGACGGCCAAGAAAAGGTGGACTGCGCCTACCTTGTAACCCTCGGTGACAGCCCTCACATTCCGACGCAGCTCGCCCGTATTTCGCGTTGCGCCAATCACGTGGTCGTCCTCCACACGGTACCTTGCCTAGCCGCACGGGATGCTCGCTTTCCGGGCGTGGAGTTTATTCTATTTCGATCTGACCTTCATGATCAACTGCTGAACCGGCCCTCTTCTAGAAACCCGACGCTTCGGTGGAACCAACAGTTCGATCTGCCTTCGAAGCGTATGTACGCTTTGGAGCACGCCACACGCGCTGGTTACAGCATGATCCTCCTCATTGATGATGACATTGTTTTCCGGCAGTCCTTGATCCCCTCAGCGGTACACCTGCTTCGCAACGGCACCGATATCGCCTGCACCTATTCCCTGAATCACCCCGACGTCTCGACACTGGACCGCCTGTATTACGCAATGACCGGCGCGCCGCCACATGTGTCAATTAGCGGCAATGCTGTGATTCTTAGGGTTAGCCCGCGGCTCGGGGTCTTTCCTTACATATACAACGAGGACTGGCTATTCTTCTGGTCATCGATTAAGTACGGTGGCGCAGTGGTGACTCCGCTGCAGAATGTAGTGCAGCTCGCTCCGCGGGAAGGGCGAGCGGCGCTCGTGCAAATGGAACAATTCGGCGAGTTGATCGTATCCATGCTATTTCACCCGAAGAATAGCTGCGCTGATCTATCCCTACTTCAGGACAGAGATTTTGTTGTAGGTTACATCGAAGAGTATCGCGCTTGGGTTCACGAGCTTCTTCGATGTCCTGGCCACAAAGACACCGTCGAGGCTGCGCTTGCTGCATTGGCTGAGGTATCCTCGGATGACCTCCGCACCTTTGCAGCGCGCTTTGAACGTGAGGTTTTAGAGCACTATGAGCATCGACTCGCAACGTAGCACGGGCGAGCTGCCCTCACCGGGTGGCCACACAATTCCCTATATTCTTGAGCGGTCGCGTCGACAACCGCGGACAGGTGGTTTTCTGTTGCTCCACGGCCTTGGCGTAGATAAAGATGAGTATCTTGGCTTCTATCGCACGATGTCACCCAAGCTTACGGAAGCAGGATTCGACGTGCTCCGATTTGATTTCCCAGCGCACGGCGACAGTAAGGCGAACGCGACTCACTTCACATTAGGGAACTGCGCTTTAGATGCGATTGTAGCGGCTGAGTTCCTCCTCGAGGAGATTGGCAACTCTGGACTGCACGTGTTCGGGACGAGTTTTGGAGCGGGCCCCGCCATCATGGCGGCCAGCTTTTTTCAAAGCGCGCTGCGGAACGTCACTCTGCTGGCCCCGGCGATCAGTTACCGTGAACTGTACATAGAACCCACTCATCCGCTGCGCACTGCAAGGTACAAAGATTTCTATCGGGACGCCGTTCTTGATGGGGCGACTGTCCCAGTGTCCGATCGCGCAGCGCTGAATTGGCGCAATGCAATCGAGTTCGCCATGTGCGACCTCGTTCACCAACTGGCCGCCATCGCGAGTCACACGGCCATCCTTCATGGTGAGGCCGATTCGATGGTGCCCCACGAGCTGTCCCGCGACCTAGCGGCACGATATGCTAGCATTGATCTCACAATTGTGCCGGGAATGGACCACGGGTTCATGGACCATAATGATGACACGGGAGAGAGCGAGCGCAGCCAGCAGAATCTGCGCGCGATTCTTCGGAAGACACTACGATGACGCCAGCGCGGGCCAAGTACGTCGATAGCACGGCGATTCTCGATTGCTCCCCGAGGTTCTTGCAGGGGGCCCGGCCCTGGTGCGAGACTGAAGCCGAATTCAACCGTCCGGTCGCACTGCCTGAGTTCGTTTATGTCGGGCCCTTCGCGGTGATCGGTTGCGGTGCACTTCTGGGTAGCGGGTGCGTTGTCGATGCATACTGTCGGATTGAACCCCTGGCGCAGCTCGGCGAGGATTCGCTGGTCCTGTATCGAGGCACGATTGGGATGCAGGCCGTCGTTGGCAAGCGATGTGTCATCGGCGGCTCGGTTTCTGAGCGTACCGTCGTCGAAGACGACTGCACCTCTTTTGGCAAGCTCATCCATACGCATTGGGATTCACGATCGCCATGGGACGACCGAGAGGAGCCAGAGCCAAGCCCGGTCATTCGACGACGATCATTCATTGGACATGATGCCCTGGTGATCGGCGGAATCGAGGTGGGCCCACATGCCTATGTGTGTGCCGGCGCCACCTTAACATGTACGCTGCTGCCGTACCACATCGCGTACGGCGTGAACAAGATCGTCCATTACTCGCAATGGCGAGGAAAGCTTGCTCAGAATCCTTTATTCCTGACGGATCAATAGCCATGAGGTACCTGCTATCATCGTATGGACTTGGCAATCCGTACATCCTAACTGACATACCAGATCATGCCGTGTATCCCATCGGGGTCGAAGGGCAGGACTTCATTGACCTGGACTATTCACTATTGCTGGTTGGGACGGGCTTCTTGTTTGATCAGCAAGCGCTGGATTATCTTCTAGCACAAAGATCTCGCCTGCGTTTTCTGGCGCCCCTTGTTGAAAGCATCTTGAAGTTGAAGGCAGAGGGCCTACTCGAAACATTCGATGGCAAGGCGATTATTGAGCAGAGCATTGATAAGATTCGTGAGAAGACTGAACGCCTGTGCGAGGACATCGTAGGGTGGCTTGGTCCTGTTCGTGCTCAGTGGAGCGTGCTGAAGGCCGACCGCGAGACCTTTCTCCAGAAATTTGGAAGCCAGGAGAAGCGGACGATAAACGAACACCATTTTTCGGTCGTCAATGCGGCAATGAAGATCGACGGCGCGCTCAATCCTACGCTCGTGAGGGCAATTACGAGGATTATCAACTCAAAACGGAAAACATTCACGGCTAAGGAGGCTGTCTATGTTAAGGAGGTTCTGAGGCCGCTGGTGTGCCACACGGTGATTCAAGACTTGTTCAGATGCAAGACGAAAGGGGCAGTTCTCGATTGGGATGATAGCCAACCATACTACGAGCGCCTCTATGCCGCGAGATGGGACAGCCAGGAGGACCATCTGCTCGCGTACCATGCTAGGAGCCTGTTTACGCTATCGCTGCCCCAGCTACGTCCCAAAAATGTTGACGGCGTTATTAGATTCATTCGGAATAACAAGAATGTCGAATCGCTTCGGGCAGACATCACAGCGGTTCTTGCTAGAGGTGAGAAGTTCGACGCAGAACTCGGCAGGCGATTGCTGGCTGAGGTCTTGGAGCATGAGCTTGGAGTCAAGAAGAAGATGAAGCGGTTTCGTTTTTTGGGGGCGCTCGCGAGTGTCTTTGTTCCGGGCGGGTCTCTGCTCACTGAGGCTGCGGTCGAGGGGGGGTCAATGGTCGGTGAGGACGCCGTGGAAGCGGCGCTTGGCCGCGCCCATCGCTGGCTGTACTCCCTCCGAGCGTAGCTTTCCTGCGGTGCAGGACCTTATTGGCGCCCTCTCTCCCACCGTACCATTCTGTTAACGTACCGCGTATGTAACCAGTAGCGGGCTGCGCCGGCCCGTATCCGCCGGACGACGCACCGGTCGCGAAGCGAAGGTCGTCGTGGGCATCGTCGGCGCCTGCCGGAAGGGCATGGCGCACGGAGATCCTGCGATGGCCGTTCGACGCGAACCCTTCGATCCTACCGATCCCTCGAGCCTTCCACCCGACGAGCGTATCGCCGAGGCAGCCGCGATCCTTGCGGCGGGCGTGATCCGCATGCGCGCCGAGCGAGCGGGCTCGCTACCGCGCTTCCGGTCGTGCCGGAATCGGATCCGCAACGACGGTGCGTACGCTCGGGCAAGCAAATCGAAGTGTCTTTCGGAATCCGGCGAAACTCGCCTTGAGGTTTCTCGAAGCAGTCGCCCTGATGGCCAACGTGGTTAACGCGCCGCGAGAGCGGCGGTTACGGAGAAAAACGCATGGCCATGAACATCGGAAAGGAGATCGCGGAGCTCAGGCAGATGGGCGTCCGTGAACTCCGCCAAAAATACGAAACGGTCTTCGGCGAGCCCACGCGGGCCGGGAACAAGGACTTCCTCTTCAAGCGGATCGCATGGCGGATTCAGTCGCTGGCCGAGGGCGACCTGTCGGAGCGGGCGCGGCGGCGGGCGGAGTTGCTGGCCCGTGACACCGACCTGCGAACCACCGCCCCACGAACGCCGCTGACGGCCGTGGGTGCGAACGACGCGAAGCCGGCGGCGTCGCTCGGTGACGAACGCGTCCCGCCGCCGGGGACCGTGCTGACCCGCGTCTATCGCGGCCAGGCGTACCACGTCGTGGTTCACCAGGACGGTTTCGAGTACGACGGCCAGATCTTCCGCTCGCTCAGCGCGATCGCCAAGCTGATCACCGGCTCCCACTGGAACGGGCTGTTGTTCTTCAAGCTCGCCAAATCGAAGGCGGACCGGGATTCGAAGCCGGCGAAACCGAAGCGGCGCAGGGAGGGCGCACGTGGGTAGAAAGAAGACCGAAACCAAGAGCGCGACGGCGCAGGTCCGCTGCGCGATCTACACGCGCAAGTCCACCGAGGAGGGCCTGCAACAGGATTTCAACTCGCTGGACGCCCAGCGCGAGAGCGCCGAGGCGTACATCGCCAGCCAGAGGGCCGAAGGGTGGGTCTGCCTGCCCGACCGCTACGACGATGGCGGCTTCACCGGCGGCAACATGGAACGCCCGGCGCTCCAGCGGCTCTTGGCCGACATCGAGGTCGGCAAGATCGACTGCGTGGTGGTCTACAAGGTGGACCGGCTCAGCCGCTCATTGCTCGACTTCGCCCGAATCATGGAGACGTTCGACCGACACGGCGCTTCGTTTGTTTCCGTCACGCAGGCCTTTAACACCACGCATTCAATGGGCCGGCTGACCCTGAACATCCTGCTTTCGTTCGCCCAGTTCGAGCGCGAGATCATCAGTGAACGGACGCGCGACAAGATCGCGGCCGCTCGTCGCAAGGGCAAGTGGATGGGCGGCAAGCCGCTGCTGGGCTACGACCTGCTGATCACGCCGGGCGGATGCAAACTCATCGTCAACGAGGACGAGGCCGCCCGCGTCCGTGCGATATTCGAACAGTACCTGGGCCACGAGCGGATCGCGCCCGTGCTCCAGGAACTCGACCGCCGCGAGTGGCGCACCAAGGCGTGGACGACGCGCAAGGGCAGGGCGCTGGGTGGTCACCCCTTCGACAAGGTGACGCTTCACCGCCTCCTGACGAATCCGGTGTACGTCGGGAAGGTCCGGCATCGTCAGGACCTGTACGACGGCGAGCACGACGCCATCGTCGACGAGGTGCTCTGGCAGCGCGTCCAGGCCGTGCTCCAACGCAACGGGCGCACCGGCGGAGGGATCGTGAAGAACAAGCACGGCGCGCTACTGAAGGGGCTGCTGCGCTGCGTTCCGTGCGACTGCGCGATGATCCACTCGACCTCGTCCAAGGGACCGAAGCGTTACCGGTATTACGTCTGCACGAAGGCCCAGAAGCGTGGGTGGTACACGTGCCCGTCGAAGTCCGTGCCCGCCGGCGAGCTGGAACGGTTCGTCGTCGATCAGATTCGTGGCATCGGTCGCGACCCCAGCGTTCTGGCGGAGACCGTCCGGCAGGTGCGAACGCAGAGCCAGAAGGCGATCGCCGAACTCGAACGCGAGAAGAGCGCGTTGGAGCGCGACATCGCCCGAAAGAGCAAGGCGTTGAAGCAGGAACTCGCCTCGCGCGTGGGCGCGAGCCAATCGAACGCAGTTGGCCAGCGTGATGAACTTCGCCGGTTGGAAACCCGGCTTTCGGAAGTGCGGGGACGGCAAGCCGCGCTGCGCGACGAACTCGTGGACGAAACCGAGGCCATCCAAGCGCTTACCGCATTCGATCCAATCTGGAATTCGCTGACGTCGCACGAACAAGCGCGGATCGTTCGATTGCTCGTCGAGCGGGTCGATTATGACGGTCGCAGTAACACGGTTTCGGTCACGTTTCGGCCGACGGGCATCAAGGCGCTGGCCGAGGAAGCGGAGAACGCGGCATGAGCAAGATGGTTGAGGAGTCGGGTGGACGGGTTACGACGCGGAGCACGATTCACTTCGCCCGGGCGCGTCGCGGGCGGAAGGAACTACGTCACGGTAACGCTCCTCCCCCACCATCGTCGGTGTTCGGCCGCGTGCCCCGTATCTCCAGGTTGATAGCGCTGGCCATCCGGATGAAGAAGCTCGTCGATGCCGGCGAGGTCAGCGACTACGCCGAACTCGCCCGCCTGGGCCACGTCACCCGCGCGCGGCTCACGCAATTAATGAACCTTACGCTATTGGCGCCAGACATCCAGGAAGAGGTTCTTTTCCTGCCGCCCGTGGAGTCGGGTCGCGACCCGATCCGCGAACTGCAGCTCCGCCCCATCACCCTCGTACCCGACTGGCGGAAGCAGCGGCGGATGTGGCGGGAGCTTACGACGAGTCAGTTCTGATTTGATTCGAACGTCGATCATCCCATCCGCCAGCGGTGTCTGCACTGGTCACGGGAGTTGCCGGGCTCAAGGGCGCGGCCTACATCGATCGGAACCGCCAATTCGCTCGGCTCTTCTTCTTGCACGTCGTACCTGCCTCTTCAGAAAAACGCCGTGGACACGTCCATATTCGTCGCCTTCCAGTGCGTACAGATCATGTTCAATATCGTGACCACTTCCAAGCTTGCTAAACCAACGACCGGCGGGCCTATCGGGCCGCTGCATTGCTACGTGTTCTGCGATTCCATTGACGCCGACGTAGATTGCGATTTTCTTGCACCCAGGTTCGAATTCCCCGTTGTCGCACGCCTGAAAACCCACGGATTCGTAGGCGCGAATCAGAACCTCTACAGATATTTTGTCTGACTGTCCAAGGGGCGCATGGCTGACCCACCGGCCCTGCTGATCGGGCCATCTCCACTTGTTCTTGAACCCGAGCGTAAAAGCGGCGCAATTGTAATCTGGACTTGGGTTGCTATGGCCAATGAAATCAGACTCAGCAAGTGCTGGAAATGCGCGCAGCGTTTCTTCGCTGATTGGTTCGATTCGAGGTGAGGTAACCATGCTTGCGCGCCCATGAAAGCCACGCTTTCTTGATTTCATGTAGTTCCTTTCCCTCCGCGGCAAAGGGAGCTTTTCCAAGGAGTGCTTCAAGTACAAGAATCCAAAGTACGTGACGCTTAAGCCTCTCGACTGCAAACGGAACCACAGCCTTGCCGAGGCTGATCAGCGCTTGAAAGCTGGGCAGTTCGCGCATCTTCTCCATAGAGGATACATGATATATGTCGTGCTCCCATTCTGAAGCCAGCCTCTGAAAATGAACGCGCACTTGCCAGTCAAGTGCGACGTATTGCTTGTCAGCGCTAATATCTATGGCCTCGACATGCCCGGCATAGTCGCTAATAGACGTTGTTGTCCCGAAGCACAAGGTCATGGTTTCTGTCCCGTCTGATTTGGCACGGCGCGAATCATGGCGTCCAACCAGTCACGGATTCTGGCGGCAACTTGAGGTTCCATGAGAACGGTTGTCTCAACCTCTCGGATGATGTCGCCTTCCTGGGTCCGTTGAAGCGGCCTCTCCGTCAGCTTCCCATTCTTGTCGACGCCATACACCTCCTCTTGAGGAATGGGTTGTCGTTCGTTGAACAACGACATTGCGATCATCTTGCCATTTGGCGTGGGGCCGCCGTGTATCCCGTTGGCCGTGATCACCCGGTGAAATCCGCTCTTGATGTATCGGAAAGTGACCCTTGCCGTTGGCTTGAATGCTCCGCGCCGTTGGGCGGTCCTAGAAGCTCCCTTGCCCTTGGCCATTAATTGCTCCTGTCATTTGTCGCCAAGACGCAATCCCTAAATGACTTGACAGCTACGCCCGGTCCGAATAGCATCAAAAAACCGGCTGGCGGCGACGATTGCGCTCGCCGTCCGCCGCCGGTTACTCTGCGCCCCCGTGGCCAAACTGGCAAAGGCGCCCGACTCTAAATCGGGTTGGCGTGGGCCGTTGTGGGTTCGATCCCCACCGGGGGCATTTTTAAAGTATAGCAGATATCCGCTCCTTGTCAAGGACCGGATGGAGTGATGCTATGTCCACTGTTAATTGGGAAGATATCGAAAAGGAAGCAGTAGACGCCTATCGCAGGGAGCGTGCAGCGATCACGGCTGAGCTGGAGCAACTTCAACGACGCCTCCACGATTGCGAAGTCGGCCTTAAAGCAAAAATAGACATGATACACACGCAAAAGGCCAAACAGAACGGAACCGGGCGCGTGCGCTTGGTTTCGGCAAGCAAGTGTCAGTTATTGACGAACGTCATCAAATCGTTTGAGGGTGATCAGTTTACTCGAGCTGAAGCGGCCCAGCGATACGAGGAGAAATACGGCAATGAAGTGCGGATTCCGTCTCGTGTATCACTGATGAATGACTTGAACGCCTTAACAAGGCGGGGATTCATTGTTGTAAGATCTAAGGGCAAGGGACGTCGCCCAACGAAATATCAGGAGGTCATGGACCCCAATGACATCGCGGACGAAAGGCTCGCTAAGGCATGATCGTTGCTTCTGTTCATAGACACGAGGTCAAGTCATGATGATTAATGCGATAGTTACGTAATTCACCGCCAGCCCGGCAACCGTCGGTGCGTGAAAAACACGGCCAGGGTTGAGGAGTTCGTACCCGGTGACCTCGCGCACTGACGTTGGTTTGAGCGCAAACGATCCCTCGAAGCTGATAGACGCCTTCGACCGACGTATTCTGGCGGCGCTTCACGAGTTCGAATTCGACCCCTACGTCGGAAAAGGAGCCCGCGAGAAGCGCATATCACCGGTCGCGGCCTATCTCATTTACGCCGCGACGGTTTCGTTAATAAAAGTCGGGGACAATCGCCTGAGCTGGCCAATTGCCGAGTTCGATGTTCATGCGCGGCTGGCGGCGTTGGATTCGCTGGGTTTCGTGCAGAAGCGCAATAGCCATTGGCCCGTGCTCGGTTGCAGGTCCATGCGCGACGGGAGATTCATCTGCATGGATACTGAAAACGGAACCACGCCTTATCTGGTTGGTGACAGGCCGAATCAAACCGTCAAGGACTGCCGTTACAGGGAATACCGCGTCAGTTTCGGACTTTACTCCGAGCTGGACGAAGCCCTGCGAGACGCCCGTTACTACGAACCTGATGCAGACCATTCGACGATCTTTACTGAGGTGGTTGAGACTTTCCCCCGGCTGACTTGGCTCTACTATGACCCCGCAGCGGAGAAGGAGTTGGCTGACGATCTCGGGCTTGATTCGTTGGAAGAATCGCCTTGGGGCCGTTGTTACACGTTGACGCCCGCCGGGATCGCGGTTGTGCGTTCAAGCAAGAGCCGAGAATCGGAAGCGGCGAAAGAAGCGCCCCCACAGAAAGCTCACGCCCCGCAGGCGGACGATCGATACGAATGGGCCCGACAGGCCGAGTTGATCAGGGCCACGGAACAGGTGCTGGGGCAGCCAGTGTTCCACAAGGGTGGCTTCTCGCGACTCTGCGGTAAGCAAATCGAGACCAACGGCAAGGCTGGCCATTTGAAGCGGGTGCGCATTTCCAGTTTCCTCACGTGGATTCAGAAGCGGGAGGATCTTGGCAATGAAGAAGTCGCTCAGATCCGTAATGCCATCATCGGCGAGATCACGTCTCGAAAGTCTTAGCGCAGCCCGCCGATTCAAGTTGCGCAACTCCCATCATTGAAGCCGATTCCAAGCTGCACAGCCCAGGGCAGCACATTCGGTGGTTGCGCCAAAGTTGCGCGCACGAATTCCTCGCGAAAATGACCCCGTTAACCGGGCGGTCCGTCGGCTGCCCAAATGGAATGACGGAGGACAATCGCATGAGGATGCTGCAGCTCTCCGATCCCTGGCAACGCCTTGTCGGCCAGTGCCAGCGGATCAACTTCGGACGCATCACGTTGCATGTCAGGAACGGGGAGCCCGATCTGGATTCTCCCTGGTCCACGCAGCGCACAGTCAAGCTCGCCAGCGGCGACAATGACCCGCGGCCGGAACGGCACCTCGAGGATTTCGAGTTGCGTCGAGAGCATTTAGCGCTTCTGGACGCACTGAAGCCGCTCGTTCAAGGCGAACGCGTGACGGTTGATGTTCGTCACGGCCTGCCCTTCATCGTCGAAATCGAGCAACGCCACGTAGCTGTCTAAGAAGAAACAACGATCAGACGAACACGGCGCAGTTTGCCGGCCGTTAAGCGGAGGCGTTGCGGGTGTCGCGGAGTATCGCGATCTCGCAACGCCTCTGCTGCTTGCCTGGTCGGGCAGTGCCCTGACGACACCCGTGAGCCTCCTCAAAGGAGGCAACCTTGGACACGGGATGTCTGCAAGCACTCAGTGATTACGAAGCCAACTTGATTCGCGTGAAGGCCCATCAACTTGTCGGCAAATACGGTTTCACCGGCTCCGATAGTGCCGACCTCGAGCAGGACCTCGCGCTGCATTTGATTCAGCGGATGACAGGTTTTGATCCGAATCGAGGCAGTCGCAACACGTATGCCGACCGAATTGTCAGCAGCAGGATCGCGTCGATTCTGCGGCAGAGGTTCGCCCAATGCCGCGATTTCAGAAGGAGCGTGTCGTTGGATGGGCATTCGACTGACGAATGCTCCGATTGCGAAGACGTTGTCGATCCGCATCACGAAACGGGCTGTTCACAGGCCGATCTGGCAATAGACGTGGAAGACGCCGTCCGTCGCTTGGAAGCCGATCTGCAATCTCTCTGCGTTCTCCTGATGCAGGAGCCGGTCTCCGAAGCGGCACGCCGGCTGGGCCTGACCCGTGGGCAGGTGCGGGGCCGCCTTCAAACATTGCGCAACGTATTCGCGTCGGCAGGACTCGATGCTTACCTCACGGACGGACCGGCCAACTCCAAGAGCAACGGCGTAAGTAAAGAATAGAAGCTTCTTTCGAGTGAGAGATGCCCCAATGATGTCAGCGATCTATCGCTATGAATTCAACGAACAAGCCGCAATTGCGGATGTCGAGTGCACGCTGCACCTCGCATTAATAGGCGCGAAGGGCCTATTCGGTGAATCCACCGTGCGGATGGACGCCGCGTACTCCATCGATCAGGCGCGCCGGATAATCGCCATTGATGCACGTAGCGAAGTCGGACACGCCATCTGCCAGCTTTTCACGGGCTATCTGACAAAGGAGTTCGGCGAGGCAGCCTTCACGGTCCGCGCCGTTGATCATCCACCGATAACCCGTTCATCCGAAGCCGAGGCGGTCGGTCAATGACGGATCCGGTGGCCGGGTTTCTCGACTTGCTCGACGGCGTCCGCGCAGCGGGACCGAACCAGTGGACGGCAAAATGCCCCGCCCACGCGGACCGCAACCCCAGCCTTTCCGTTGGCCGGGGCGACGACGGCAGATTGCTCGCGACCTGCCACGCCAACTGTGAATTCAATGACATCCTCAATTCCGTGGGCTTGAAGCCTTCGGACGCTTTTCCGGAACGTTCGCCTTTGCCGACAGTGAAGGCCAGCCGGGCACCGTCGAACAATGGTCGCGCCTTCCCGACGGAATCGGCAGCGAAGGCCCACCTGGCGCGATCACTCGGGGGACGGCTCAGCGGCGCCTGGGTATACCAGAATGCGGACGGGGATGAGGTCTTCCGCGTCCTGCGCTTCGACGACTGTCGGCGCAGCAGGCCCAAACAGTATCGCCCCCTGCGCCCCTCCCCCACCGGCTGGCGTCTCGGCGACCCGCCCGGATTGCTGCCGCTCTACGGCCTGCCCGAATTGCTCGATGCGAAGATCATCTGGCTTTGCGAGGGTGAGAAATGCGTCGAACTCTTCCGTGAACTTGGCCTGATCGCCACAACCAACGCCCACGGCGCCAAGGCCGTTTCGAAGACTGACTGGTCTCCCCTGGCCGGGAAGACCATCATCATCTGCCCCGATCACGACGCCGCCGGCGAGACGCACACGAAGGATGTACTTGAGGCACTCAAACGGCTGAGCCCTGCTCCAATGATCAGGGTGGTCCGCCTTCCGGTCGTAAACGACGGCGACGACATTGAACAGTTCGTTGCGATGCGCCGTGAGAATGGGGCCACCGACGACGACATCCGCCACGAGCTCGAAGAATTGGTGGAAATGGCCCCTGTCGTCGAGGAGGAGCCCGACCTCGTTATCGTGCGGCTCGCGGACGTCACCCCTCGCGCACAGCCATTCCTGTGGGATGGGCGAATTCCCTCGGAATCCTGCACGCTCCTTGGCGGCAGACAGTGCGCGTCTAAGAACCTGTTCGCCTACGACATCATCGCCAGAATCACCACGGGCTCGCCCTGGCCGGACGATCGAACCGGACCGCGGCGCGCCCCCCGTAGCGCGATTCTGCTCGAAGCCGAAGAACACCTCGAATCTTCCATCGTTCCCCGACTCGCGGCCGCCGGCGCCGATTTGACCCGAATCCGCTGCGTGCAGGGCGCCCCTACCGACAATCCCGACCGGACCCGGTTCATCAGCATCCAGCGGGACGTTGAGAAGATTCATCGGCTCGCCCGGCGTATCGGCGACGTTGGCTTGATTGTCGTCTCGCCGGTAACCAGCTACCTGGGCAGCGTTGAGCAAAACAGCAACGAACAGGTCCGTAACGAGATCATCCAGCCCCTGAAGGCCCTGGCCGAAACCGTCGGTTGCGCTGTTCTGATTATCAAACACCCCAACAAAGACTGGCGGAATACCGACCCCTTGGAGCGCATCGCCGGTTCCACGGCGTGGACGGAAGCCATGCGTTGCGTGGTATTCATCGGCACCGACCCGAACGAGCCCGCGGAGGAGAAGAACCCCCGGCGCGTCGCCATGTGGATCAAGTTCTCCATCGGTCCGACGCCGGACCCGCTGTCGTGGAAGATTCGGGTCGCCGACACCGGGGCGCCGTACATCCACTACGACTTCGCACCCGTCACATTCACTCCGGGTGAGATGCTCATTGGTCAGCGCAAGGGCGAGGGTCGCAAGTCCAAGCGGGAGTGCGCGGCGGAGTTCATTGCGAATGCTCTGGACTTGGGACCCATGACCGCGGCCGACCTCAATGTCAAAGCACTCTCGGAGGTCGAAACCGATCGGCAGTTCAGCATGGACGCCTTCGAGCGGGCCCGGACGGACCTGCGCAAGGCGGGTCGACTTTGCTTCGAGCGCCGGCCGGAAACCGATCCCGCTGAGTGGTGGTATTGGTTGGCCGACCGTTCTCCGCCGGAGTGGTTTGTCATGGGTGAAGGCAACGGGCAAGTTCCGCATGCGTCTCGTGCGCGCGCGTAGACCCCCGGAGATGCGGAAGTTGCGGAAGTTGACGTTCGGTCCTGAGACACAGGGGATGCGGAAGATGAAAAACATGCGGAAGTTGGTGGTCTGTATGCGGTCATGTTCCGCATGTTCCGCATGTTCGGCACCCCACGCGCGCGAGGCCCTCGCAATGCAGAAGTTGGTGAGGCCTACCACCATCCCCCCAAGTACCTCCGCGTGTACTGGAGCAGGTCGTGTCCGCGTGCTGGGCGTCCCTGGAACGACCGCGTACCCAACGGCCACCCGGCCCGCGATCTCGCCCCACGGTGGCCCGTCTGGCCACGGGGCGGCGTTGGGGGACCCAAGGGGGCGGTTACGTGGCCAAGGAATGGAACGCGGCGCCAGGACGCCGCGTGAGACAACGGAGGTTGTGAAATGAAGATCCAAATGCGCCCGGTGGCCGACATCCGGCCGTATCCGGACAACCCGAGAACCAACGACGAGGCCGTGGCGGCGGTGGCAAGGTCCATCCAGGAGTTCGGCTTCCGTCAGCCGGTGGTCGTGGACGGCGACGGCGTGATCGTCGTCGGTCACACGAGGTGGAAAGCCGCCAAGCAGTTGGGGCTGGAGAAGATTCCCGTCCACGTCGCCACCGAGCTAACGCCGGCCCAGTGCCGCGCCTACCGGTTGGCGGACAATCGACTCAACGAATTGGCCCAGTGGAATCTGGACATGCTCCCGGCAGAACTGGCCGCGCTCCAGACGATGGACATCGACCTGTCGCTGTTGGGATTCACGGACGACGAGCTGTCGCGGTTCCTCGACCCCGGCGTCAAGGAAGGCGAATGCGGTCCGGATGAGATTCCCGCGCCGCCGGACGAGGCGACCACGAAACGCGGCGATCTGTGGCTGCTGGGGGATCATCGATTGTTGTGCGGCGACAGCGGAAGCGTCCACGATGTGGACCAATTGCTGGACGACCAAGTGATCCATCTTTGTAACTGCGACCCGCCATACAACGTCAAGGTCGAACCGCGTTCGAATAACGCCATCTGCGCGGGATTGTCGTCGTTCCCGGCGGCGGAAAGCAGCGCCAACGGCAAGAGGCGGGGTCTCACCCATCATCAGGGTTTCGACCTGGCTCGTGGTCATTCCAAGGCAAAGAAGACAACAGCGAAGCTGCGCGCGAAGGACAGGCCGTTGGAGAACGACTTCGTGAGTGACGATCAGTTCGCGCAGTTGCTGCGGGCTTGGTTCGGACAGATCGGCCGCGTGCTACTCCCCGGCCGCGTGGCGTATGTCTGGGGTGGTTATGCCAATTGTGCCAACTATCCCGCCGCATTGAAGGAGGCGGGTCTGTATTTCAGCCAAGCCATTATCTGGGACAAGGAACATCCCGTCTTGACCAGAAAAGACTTCATGGGTGCACACGAATGGTGTTTCTATTGCTGGCGTGAAGGCGCAGCCCATTCCTTCTTCGGCCCGAACAATGTGACTGACCTTTGGCATGTGAAGAAGGTGAACCCCCAATCGATGATTCACCTCACTGAGAAGCCCGTCGAGCTGGCCGTGCGGGCGATTCAATACTCATCGCGCGTCGGCGAACATGTACTCGACTTGTTCGGAGGGAGCGGTTCGACGCTGATCGCGGCCGAGCAGACGGGAAGGCGAGCGTATTTGATGGAGTTGGACCCGTTGTACGCGGATGTCATCGTCGCTAGGTGGGAGAAGTTTACGGGACGGAGAGCGGAATGCGTATCCTCTTGTCAGTCGGCCTCGTCTGCCGCGAAGGATGTCCCGGATGCTGTCGCTGTCCCTAACGAGCCAGCAGGACCATCACGATAATGATGATCAAGACGCCAACAGCGGCGAGCGTGAGCATGATCCTCGCCCGGCGGCGCAAAAATGATTCCGCGGCCACGGCATCGATATACCAGCGGTCGCCTTCCACCTGTACAAAGACCCCTCGCGCCGCCATGCGCCGAAACAGCCACGAATCCCGCAAGCTGAGTTCTTCAAGCGTGCAAGCCCTGGAGGCAGCATCGGCCCGGGCCTGGCGAAAGCGCCGAAGGTACCGGTTCTGTTTCATGACGATGACCGCGCCGCCGCTCATGAGCCGGATGATAACGGAGACCGGGACGCGTGCAATGCTGAACGATAGCCGTGGCGCCACCGTCCAACCGGAGAGACGCCCCGCGAGAATGCGAGGCGTTGGTGGAGGGTTCGTGACGTGGACTACTCGGACGACGGGTCTCGCGTGTCCGGTCGGTAGACCGTCTTGCACCGCTGGCATTCGACGCGCTCGTCGTCGAGCCAGACCAGTTCGTCGCATTCGCGCTCGCCGCATTGCGGACAGGCGTCTTCCAACGCGACGGGATCGATCGGCTCGCGTCCGTTGTCGTGGCTGGTCATCACTTGCCCCCCGCGTTGAATTCGAACTGCCCGCGATCGACCTTGCGGAAGCGGGCGTCCTTACCCTTGGCGCTGATCTCGCGAATCATTGCGGCGTACAAGGTGCTCGAAGGCGTTCGCCCTGCCGGGCTGGACCACAGGCCGTTCTCGGCCATCAAGGCGATGAGTTCCTGCGCTCGCATCGGCCTGCCGGCGCTCTTGAGAACCGTCGCGGCGGCGTCCAACGCGCTGGTACGCTTGGGCTTGGCGACCTTCTCGGCTTTGGTGCCCTTCGCGCTGGCATTCTTCGCCGTGGACTTGGTCGCGGCTTTCTTCGCCTTGGCGGCGCGCTTCGACTTCTTCGATCCGGTCCTCTTTGTCGTTTCCATCATTCTTCTCCTATGTTTGGTTCCTGCCACGTCGACGCGACGCGGCCAAATGGTCTTGAATCTATTGCCTCTGCAACCTGTTCAATCGGCGCAAACGGTCTCGGCCAATCCGGCGACCAACAGGTCGACGATTTCCTCGGCAACCGGTGTCGTCGGCCGAACGTCCCAGCCGCGGTCGAAATTGACCACCACCGCGCGGTCGGCGATGCGCTGGACCCAGAGCTTGGAAATGCGACTCGCGTCCAATTCGTAATCGGGGAAGGCGGCATGCTCGGGGAACACGAGCGCGTCGAAGCGGTGGCCACCGATGTTGCCCATCACCCACGAGCCACCGGCGTCCCGTGGTTGCACCTCGGTGATCTTGAGCGTGTCCAGCAGGTCCGCCGGCTCGTCGTTGGTCGTCTCGGGCATGTTGTTCGTCATCATGTTCTTCTCCGTGTTCGGTACGCCCCATGCGTACACCCACATGAGGGCAACGGTTGCCAACGGAATCAAGCTAATTCCCGGGGAATTCCCGCCATTGCCTTGGTCCAAGGAGGGCCGCATCGATGTGCTTTCAAGATAAGCCTGAATCACCCAAAAGACGCCTGATGACCATCACCGTCGAACGCCCGCGCTGCCCGCGATGCGGCGGCGTACGGCTACGCAAATACCGCACCGTCAGCGACCAGGGCGACGGCAGCGCGCTGTCGTGGGTGCGGTGCATGAATGAGCAGTGCGGCTATCGGTTCCGCTTGGTGCAGGAGTGAGCGTACGCATTCCACGCTCAACGTGTTCCAACGATTGGAATGACATGCCGATTGCGTGCGTATGATTGGAGCGATGGAGAACGACCATGCCCTACGCGCCCAAGCGACATCGATCGATGCCTGTCATCAAGCGTGTCGGCCAACGACCGTCGCCATCGCAACGTGGGTACGACCGCCACTGGCAGCGCGTACGACGCTGGTACCTGATGAAGCATCCGCTGTGCGAGGACCCGTTCAACGATCACGACGGGCGCGTCGTCGCCGGCGAAGTCGTCGATCACATCGTGCCGCTGGCGCGTGGCGGAACGCACAATGAATCGAACTTGCAGACGCTCTGCGCAAGTTGTCATTCGAAGAAGACGGTGAAGTATGACGGTGGCTTCGGGAACTCACCTAACGACCGGTAGGCCGGTCAAATATCTACGGATTTTCGGTGTATACCACGTCGCCACCGACACGCGTTTCTCCCCCGGTTTTCGTATGGGGGGGAGGGGTCGAAACATGAAAACCGCCCTGGCGCTGCCGAGAACGCAGGTTGGCCCGTGAGAAACGCTACGACCCCGATTTGCTTGCGCAATGCTCTGTGCAAAGCTTGGGGATGCTTGTGCGATGCTCTGCCTTGCTCATGAAAAAGCTTGTGACAGGCTTGGATTTGCTCATGAAAGCTCACGAAAAGCTCTGCGCAGGCTCGGACAGGCTCATGGCAATGCTTGGATAGAATCATGGGACGACGCGGACCAGCCCCAACGCCGACGCCGCTGCTGAAGCTTCGCGGCAGCAAACGTGTCACGCGCAAGCGCGAGGAGCAGGAGGTCCGTGGCCCCGATGGCGTTCCCGACCGCCCCGACTGGCTCGACGAAGACGCTGGCATGGCCTGGGATCATCTTGTTCCGCTGCTCGAGGTCATGGGCGTGCTGACCCGCGTGGACGGCAACGCCCTCGGCCGCTACTGCCGCCTGTGGAGTCGCTGGCGCAAGGCCGAGCAGTTCATCGACCAGCGCGGGGAGATGTACCCCATCAAGACTGACGACGGCGCCGTGAAGTGCTTCCAGCAGTGGCCACAGGTCGCCATCGCCAACAAGCTGGCCACACAGCTCACGCGGCTCGAAGCCGAGTTCGGCATGACACCCAGCGCCAGAGCCCGTATCCAACTCGCCCCGCAGAAGCAGGAGGCCGCCAGTGGCAAAGCGCGGTTCTTCCAGGCGGGGTAAGCTGAAGCAGGACGAAGTCTACGGCCTCATCCCCGGTTACGATCCGTTCGAGAACACCGGTGGCTGCACGTTCGATGTTCGCGCTGCCCAGCGCGCCGTCGATTTCTTCCACGAATGCCTTACCTTCACCGCCGGGGAGTGGATGGGCCAGCCGTTCATCCTCCAGCCGTGGCAACAAGCCATCGTGGGCAACCTCTTCGGCTGGAAGCGTGGCGACGGACGCCGCCGCTACCGGGAGGCCTTCATCTTCG